>DATKEJ010000289.1:0-27329 GCA_035512315.1 Rhodothermales bacterium
ATTTCCTTGGTACGTCGCTGGACCGTGAAGGCAGCGAGCCCGAGCAGCCCGAGGCAGGCGATGAAGATGGCCACTCCGGCGAAAATCAGGAAGAGTGATCCAAGACGCTGCTCGGCGCGATACTCCGCGTCGAGGTTCTCATCCAGGAAGCTGAACTCGAATGGAGTACCGGGGGCAATGCGCTCCCAATCGGATTGCAGGTTCGCGATGGTCGCCTCCAGATCGTCCGGGCGGACGCGTACGACGACGTAGGAGTCGGGGATGCCGTACGATTCCGACGCTTCGTGGAACAGTGCGAACGGCACGATCGGCTGCCGCATGGACAGGAAATTGAAATCCCGCATCACACCGATGACCGTGTAGGTCGCCTGGCCGCCCGGATACGTGACGATCCTCCCGATCGGTTCTTCCCATCCGATCCTCGCGACGGCCGTTTCGTTGAGAATGACGCTCGTCGCGTTCGTCTCAAATTCATCCGAGAAGCCGCGGCCTTCGATAATGTCGATGTCCAGCGCTTCCTCGAAGTCGTTGTCCACCATGTAGGAGATCAGGTCGAGCCGCTCGCCATCCCTCCCTTCAGGCTCGTATTGATCCTGGAAGCCGTAGTAGGGCGGCACACCGGTGGTTAGGCTGGCCGAGACGACCCCGGCGCGGCGCTCGGCCTCCTCCTTGAACACCGCCGCCTGGTCGCCCAGCCTGTGATTCTGGTTGGAGACCACGAGCACACTCTCCTTGTCGAATCCGAGGTCGGTCTCTCCGAAGAACCGGATCTGCTTTTGGACGATCAGGGTGCACGCGATCAACGTGATGGAGATAGCGAACTGGAAGACGACCAGGCCGTGACGCAAGCTGATTCCGTCGCGCCCGGTTGTGAGTCGGGTTTTGAGGACCTCGATGGGCCGGAACGCGGACAGATAGAGGCTTGGGTAACTGCCGGCAAGAAATCCGACGAGCCCGGTCAGGATGACGATCGCGGCCGGAAGCCAGGTCGGGTGAAGAAGAGTCCACTCCAACTCCTTTCCGGTTAAGTCACCGAACGGCCCGATCAGCAGTGCCGCTATTCCGATGGCAAGAAGCATGGCCAGCACCGCATACATCATCGCCTCCGTCATGAACTGCCCCATCAGGCTGCGTCGCACCGAGCCGAGCACTTTTCGAACTCCGATCTCCTTTGCTCTTGTCACCGATCTGGCAGTGGCAAGGTTCATGAAGTTGATGCAGCCGATCAGGAGAATGAAGCCGGCAATGATCGAGAAAATGGTGAGATAGTCACGGTTTCCGATCGGGCCGAGGCGGTTGCCAATGTCGGCAGACCCGAGGTAGACGTCAGAAAGCGGCTGAAAAACGAAATTCCATCGCCCGCCGCTCGCGATGAGGTCGTCGTATGAGAATCCGACGCGCCTGAAGGCGTCGGGCGCGTGCGTTGCCACAACGTCGACGAGCTTGCCCTCCAGATCCGCGATCGAGGCAGCGGGTGAAACGACGGCGTAGGTCACAACCTGCATCCATACCCAGCTCCAGTCGAAATAGGCGACCTGTGGATGCGACGACATCGATGTCAACAGGTCGAATTCGATGTGAGAGTTCTGCGACGGATCGGCGACGATCGCCGTCACAGTGAACGTCTCGCTGTAAGGCCGTCCAAGAAACTCACCCGACTCGCCGATCGTGATCGTCTTACCGATGGGCGATTCCTCCCCGAAGTACTTCCGGGCGGTTTCCGTTGTCAACACGACCGAGTTGGGCGCGTTCAACGCCTCGGTCGGATTCCCGGAGGTCATATCGAAGCTGAAAACGTCGAGGAAAGTTGGATCGACGGCGCGGATCCGATCTTCGACGAAGAATCGGTCGCGGTGACGGACGACCATCGGCGAGACGGGATAGACGCGAGTTGCTTTGACGACCTCCGGAATGTCTGCTTCAAGCCGCGCGGCGAGCGGAGGCGGAGTGCCCGGACCGACGCCCTCCGACCCTGCCCAGTTGAAATCCCAGTTCATTCTGTAGATCTGCTCGCCATGTTCGTGAAATGAGTCGTATCCGAGTTCGTCGGTTACGTACCGCAGTATGAGCAGGCATCCGGCGAGGCCGATCGCGAGGCCCAGGATGTTGATCGAGGCGTACGCCTTGTGCTTTCTCAACTGGCGGAAGGCCGTTCGCACATAATTCCAGAACATGATCAAGCTCCACTTGGTGGACGAAAATAGGAATCGCGGGGCCGAGCGCAGGGAAACGTCGAACGTCGAACGTCGAACGGCCCCGTGCGAAAGCCGGTACGACGATCATTGAGCCATCCTCGACACTGGATCCCGGATCGAGTCCGGGATGACAAGCATCCTGGAACCTGGAACCTGGACCCTACAGCCTCTCCTTCCTCTCCACGTACAACGACCGGAACAGCATATACGTCGCCTCCGCCGTCTGTGTCGTGAACCAGTAGTTGATCCCGGCGCCGACGGCTGCCCCCGCAAGCGGGATCATCTGGCCGAGCTTCTGTCCTATCAGGTTCTTGGCGATTTCGCGAGGGAGATGGCGCTGCTGGTCTCGGAACGTGCCACCGGCTCGTTTTCCGCGGTACTCCAAATTGTGCGCGAACGCAGCCGCCGCCACGCTCATTTCCTTCAGCGCGTCGTGCTTCGCTTCCGCCGAGCCTGAGGCCGCTACGTTGTAAATCGCGAGGACCAACGGCTGGAACTCCGGGTCCCGCATCGAGAACCCGTAGGATCCACCGATCTGCTGGATGAGTCGGAAATTGATCGTGAAAAGAAGCGGGATGTCGGCGATCATCAGCGCCGCACCGCCCAGGCCGGCACCGCCCCCCTCCATCGCTGCCATGAGGGCGTTCTCGTTGAAATGACTCCTGGCAAACGTGTCGAGCTTCTCGAGTGGGATTTCCCTGAGATCGCTGATCTTCTCGACTTCAATCTCAAACTTCTTGGCGGATTGGAGCAGGTCGGCTTCGTTGTACGTCCACTCCGAGGCGTCGTTGAGCATCGCGAGGACGCCTGCCACTCCGTCGCTCGCCTGGTCGATCAGGTTCTGCGGCACCACGCGCTCCACGACCCAGTCCACCGGCTTCATCGCCAGATGGAACATCTGCTGGATCAACGAGACGCCGCCCGATTTCCAGGATTCAACCTCACGGGCGGCTTTCTTTTCGTAGTCGTTTAAGCGCATAAATGGTCCTGGGTCCTCGGTCCGGAGTCCGGTGACGGTTTTCTTGCTTTACGAGACTTGACCACGGAAGTTCGGTAGTTAGTCGCGGGTCTCCAAGCGACAGGCTTAGCGTTCAACCCACCAGACCGTGTCCGAACTTCGATGCCCTAATGCCCGTCACGCCGGACTCAGCACCCCGGACTCCGGACCCCAGACCTAGATAAGCCACAACCCCAGTCCCCCGACAACAAAACAGTAGTAAGCAAACCAGCTCAGATTCCCTTTCCGGACGAAGGCGATCACGATCTTAATGGCGACGATGCCGGAGAAGTAGGCAACCACGGTGCCGATGATCACCGGCAGGATGTCCGTCGTTCCCTCGGGTCCAAAGGCGTCACCGAACTTCAGAATGGCAGCCCCGATGATCACCGGCAGCACCATGAGGAACGAGAAATTCGCCGCTTCCTCCTGCCTGACGTTCTGATAGATTGCTACGCAAATCGTGGATCCCGAACGGGAGATTCCTGGAATCATGGCCACCGACTGCGCGATGCCCACAACGAAGGCCTTGACGGGCGTCATCTCTCCCGTCGTTCGTTTGCGGAGCAGCGTGAGCAGGAGCAACAAACCCGTGACGATGAGCATGCCGGACACGAGTCGCGGCTGGGCGAATGCGGCTTCGAGAGCATCCTTGAACAGGATATACACGATACCGGTCGGGACGAGGGTAATCAGGATGAGCGCGGCCGTCCGCACTGGCGCCTGAGTCGCATACGCTTCTCGGAAATCACGCGGCGAGAGGACGGATCGAACGGTCGCCCGGATCAATGCGCCGACGTCGCGCCGATACACGGTCAGGATGGATAGCGCGGTACCGAAATGGGTGAATACCTCGAAGGTGACATCTTCGGCAGAGGCGGTGTCCAGTCCGAGCACGTACTGGCCGAGCACAAGATGGCCTGAGGACGACACCGGGAGAAACTCGGTCAGTCCTTGGACCAGCCCGAGAATGGCGGCCTGCCACCAGGTCATTTCACGATTCCAGTTGTGCGTTGCGGGCGGCTAGGCCCCATTGGACCGATTCACGTCGTCCGTGATTCGTTAGTGGGCCAGAAGATCCGACACCGCGTCAACTTTTCCGAATTGACGTTTCGCCCAGTCGGTTCGGGGGGGTGACAGCGATGAAGTGATGGTCATGGGACTTTGGACCTCTGACTTCGGACTTCGGACTCCTAAAAAGGTAATCTCGGCTCCACCATCAGCACGTCCTCTCGATGAACCCGCACTGAACCGGGGTCACTCCCCTTCGGCTTCGAAACGTACTTCCGTTCGGTCACGATTACCGGTACGAGCTTGCTTCCCCGTGCTGCGGAGAACCAGCCTGCAATCGCCGCCGCCTCGGCCCGGATGGGCTTTCCGACGACCGTTTTCCGACCGGGCACCCGAAGGACGACGTGCGATCCGGCGACGCCCCGGGCGTGGAACCACAGATCGTGCGGCGACGCGTGATCGAATGTCAGGAGGTCGTTTTCGCGGGCGTTCCGGCCAACCCAGACCTCGAAGCCTCCCGAGACCTTAAATCGCCGAAACGGAACCAGGGCTGGAGCTCCCTCCGCACGACCGCCGATGAAGCGGCGCAGTGCGTCGGTGTTGGATTTTTGGAATCGCTCGATTTCGCCGGCATCCTCCGCTGCAGCGGCTTCGGCGAGTAGCCGCATCAGCGTCCGCAAATCGTCTTGCGCTTCCGCGACTCGGTCTTCCAGCGTCGCGCGTTCGGACCTGAGATTCCTCGCTTTCGTGTAGTATCGCTCTGCGTTCTCGATGACCGTCTGGCCAGGCTTCACTGGAATCTCAACGTCCTTCCCATCCCGCAGAATATCCTTGACCGCCAGTTTGTCGCCTACGACCTCCGCTCTTGGGTTCGCCATCAGGAGGTGCCCCCAGCGCTCGTATTCGTCCGCTCGACTCTCCGTGGCTGAAGCCTTCTCCAGATCCGACAACTTTCTTCGCGCCCGCTCCATCGTCCTCTCCAGCGCCTTCACCAGCGGCATCTGTGCGCTTTCGAGCCGGGCGACTCGGGTGCGGGTCCTAACCACCGAGCGCACGGCTTCGTCAACGGACGCATAGGTCTCGTCCGCCTCCGCTTCGAGATGCCGGAGCATCGCCAGTGACATGACGTCACCGCCTTCCGATCTGTAGACCCGAGGAGAGGGCGTCGCGAGCTCCTCCGTTACCGTTTGCACGACGATGCCGACGCGAGTCGCGGCGCTATCCACGAGCGGTTCTTCAATACCGGGCTCGAGTCCACTCCGGAAGATCACCTCTCGAATCAGTGTCCTCCCGAATCTTGGACACAGTCGCGCCAGTCGCTTTTCGAGCGCGAGGCCGCCGTCCCCTATGGTCAGGCTTTCCTGCAAGTCCGCGTCCGGAAGAGTCTTTGGGGATGGAGGCGCTGCTCCTTTATATCGGTCCGACTGCTTGAACGACTCGAGAATCTCCTCGCTGCCGTCCAGTTCGCCGATCAGGAAAACGTTTGCCCGCGATCCGTAGAGGTGTATGTCGATTCGACGGTGGTGATCCAAGGCGATTGTCAGAACTCGATCAGAAGGATGGATGGCGATCGACTCCACCTTCGAGCCGATCGCGTCCTGGAACAGCGTTGTGACGTTCGCTCTGGGGCGACCGGCGCGATCGGCCCGGTAAATGAAGTGGAAACCCGGTCGAACCGAAATCCGAATGGCCTGCTCCGTGTCACCGGCAAACAGCGATATCGTCAATTCATCCTTCAAAGGTGAATAGGCATCGCGGATGACGGAGCCGGGTAGCAGCATCGCCCATTCGCGTGCGAGGGCGGAGAGCGTGAAGTAGTTGGAGAGCACTCTCTTTCGTCCGGAGTCCGGGGTGCGGAGTCCAGTGTAGGGGCGTAAAAGTTCTATTAGTTTCGACGTTCGAGTGCTTGCCCCGAAGAGCAAGCACTGGAGCATCCACGCCAAGGTACATCAAGCGACGAGCGGTTCGAAGTTCTGGCGGTGCGCAAAGTCTTGCAGCGCCCGCTGCATCGGGCTGAAGTCCGGCCACCCCCCCGGACTCCGGACCCCGGACTCTATCCCACACGGCTGAGTACCTGGTCAAACACGACCTGTCCCAATCGCTCCGCCAGCCGTCTCGCCAGCTCCTCTTCCGCTCGCTCGAAGCTCTCGTCGTATCGGTTGGATTCAAACAAGCTCCGTGTCCCCCGAGAGATGTCAAGGTCGTGATAATCTCCGTCGTACACCGCGCGTTTGAAATCGGCAGAGCGGTTCTCGTCGACGTGGCCTTCGCGTACGACGTTCCCGTTGTCGTCCACGATGGCGTACGACAGGCGGGTCCGGATCTCGACGCGGCCCTCAGTTTCGGTGTAGACCACGTCTTCACCCTTCCGGGTCTTGGCCCGCTTCTGCCGGTCGCGCAAGTCTTTCTCGATCACATCAAAGCGGTCGATCTCCGCAATCACGGCGAAGTCGGCGTCGAGGTCGCGCGCTATGACGTAAGCGTCGCGCCGCGACAGGGACTCTCGATAGAGGTCGAGTTGTCGCAGCCTGCGCCTGACCAGTGCCGGGTGGGCGAAGGCGACGAACTCGGGTGGCGCACTCCAGAAATCGAGCTCGAGACGATCATTCAGATCGGAGAGCAAGGCCGGAGACACATCCCGACCCAGCCGGTTGGCGCGCCAGACGGGCGTCGCAGCAACGTAGACCGTCCCAGCCTCCAACGCCGCGTTTCGGAGCTGGATGGCGGGCATTGGGTCCAGGCCGTTCGTTTCCGCGATGGCGAGCGCCTCGTCGGTCCGCCGCACCGCCTCCCTGAAGAGGCCACGGAACGACAGGTCATCCGCCCAGTTGAGCAAGACGTCGAAACGTGCAGTCAGGAGCAGGTGGCGCGCCGTCGGATCGGGATCGAATCGTTCGACCGCGTCGCGCAGCAGGTCGTCTGCCCGGTGAAAACGTCGCTCGACCCTGGCTGTCTGCGCGCGCTGTTCGAGGTAGGCGACGGCCCGATCGAGGGCGTATCTACGTCGGGATCCGTAGTTGCCTGGCAGCCAGGTTTCAACGCCGACTTTCAGCGCCCCCGAATGGAGCCGGTCGATCTCCAGATACGCCTCGGCCGCTTCGACCGGGCGGTTCATGTCCTCCGCTCGAGCGGCGCGAGTCAGGTAAACGGTAACCAACGTATCCGAAACCCACTGCAGCCGCTCTCGCGCTTCGGTCAGGTGGTCGTCCTTTCGCAGTGCGCGGATGTACTTCCACGCGGCCTCCTCATACGAGCCCTTTGCTTCGAGCTCGATGCCGTCGTTCAGAACCTCTTCGGCGCTCGTGCAGGCTCCTATCGACAGTCCCACGCATATCGCCCTCAGGTGTCGGGAGGCTACCCAGCTTCCGTTCATTCTTGTATTCCTTCGAGTGAGTCGATCAATACGGCCAGTGATTCGTCCAGCACGTCGAACGGGATGTTCAGTGGAGGCGCCAGACGGATGAGCGCATCCGAGTGAAGCGTCCAGCCCGTAAGCACACTGCGTTCGAGGGCTTTCGAAGCCACTGCTTTTGTCTGCGACGCCGAGGCAAGCACCATGCCAAGCATGGCGCCGCGTCCGCGAACTTCGAGTATGCGGGGATGCGCGAGCGCTTTGCGAACTCGTTTTTCGATTTCGTAGGCGCGCTGCGGCAGGCGCTCGTCGAGCATCACATTCAGCGCCGCGAGGGCTGCCGCGCAGGACACCGGATGCCCCCCAAAGGTGGTCACATGGCTTAGCGGTGGATCGACGCTGAGTGACCCCATTATTTCGCCGGAAGAGATGAAGGCGCCCAGCGGCATCCCGCCGCCAAATGCCTTGGCCAGGCAGAGGACGTCGGGCGTAACGCCCGCCTGCTGGAACGCAAACATCGACCCTGTGCGCCCCATTCCTGTCTGGATCTCGTCGAAAATGAGCACTGCGCCCATTTCCCGCGTTCGGTCGCGGAGCGATCGCACCCAGTCATCCGACGGCACCCGAATTCCTCCCTCACCCTGAACCGGCTCTGCGATGACGGCGGCGGTCGACCTGTCGATCTGCTGCAAAGCATCGATGTCGTTGAACGGCAGGAAGGTCACGTTGGGCAGCAGCGGCTCGAACGGCTTTCGATAGATGTCGCGTCCGGTGACCGAGAGAGCCCCGTGGGTGTCCCCATGGTACGAGCGGTCGAACGCGATCAGCCGGCTGCGCCCGGTATATTTTTTTGCCACCTTCAAGGCCCCTTCCACCGCCTCGGCGCCGGAGTTCGTGAAGTAGACCCGCTGAAGCTCGACCGGAAGCAGATCGGCCAGGCGTTCGGCAAGAAGCACCTGCGATTCGATCACGAACTCTCCGTAGACCATCACGTGCAAGTGACGATCGATCTGGCTGCGGATCGCCTCGAGCACACGTGGGTGCCCGTGTCCGATGGAGGAGACGGCGATGCCGCTGACCAGGTCGATTATGGGGCGGCCGTCGACGAGATATAGAAACGGTCCCTCCGCACGATCGACGACGAGGCCGAGAGGCCGGTCGCTGGTCTGCGCGACGTGCGAAAAGAAGCTCTCTGTGACGGAGGGCCGTTCGGCCCGGTCTGGATGGGGCACGGAGTGTATTATCGAGTGACCTCAAACCGCTCGCCGTTCACGCTCACGCTCGCCGTGATCTCCGCCGTCGGCCTGAGCGTGTTTGAGACGCCGCAGTACTTGTCCACGCTCAGCTGGACTGCCCGCCGGGCCTTCGCCGGATCGATCTCGCCCGTCAGGATGTAGTGGGCGTGCACTTTGTGGTACGGCGCGCCGACCACACCTGGCGGCCGCTCTGCGTCGATCTCCATCTCGAAAGAATCGATTGTCTGGCGCTGCTTCTCCAGTATCATGACGATGTCGATTCCGCTACAACCGCCCATCGCCATGATGAGCATTTGCATCGGACTGGCGCCTTGCCCTGTGCCCCCTTTCTCCGGCGGCTCGTCCATGTGCACCTGATGGTCTCTTGCGCCCGTTGCCACGAAATGAAACGGGGCGCCCTCGCGCTTGACATGGATCCTCATCGTACCGGTCTCCTGTTTGCCGGTTCGCGCCCCTGCATCACGGGAAGGTCCTTGACGTCATCACGTCCCTGAGTGTGACTGCGCCTGGATGGTTCGACTCGATTCGGGCAACGGTTCCGTCGAATCCTCCCGTGTCTTGCATGTAGTTTCGCGGATCATCCTGCGGCGGGATATGCATGGGAATCACAGTCTTCGGATTGACGGTCTGGACGAGGCCCTGGGAGGGGTCTCCGAGGAGGAACCAGTATGGCACGAAGAAGAAATCGATTCCTCGCTCATCCAGTCCGAACACGCTGATTTCTTCGGAAGTCACTTCTGTATCCCCGACGTGCAGGAATCTGCGACCGTCGATCTCCACTATGAATCCGAGATTCTCGACGGGTCTGCCGCGCCCATGGTGGAGATTGAGCAATCGAACGACGATGCCGTTGTGCTCAATGGTGGTCTCCACGCCTTCCGATGGAAGCGCTCCGACAACGCGCGCCTGAATATTCCTGTAACCCCGGTAATTCGCCATCTGGCCGGCCGCCTGATTCGTTGTGATGAACAGTGCGCCGCGATTGCTGAGAAGGTGCACACCGACGGCATCCGGATCGAAATGATCGGCGTGAAAGTGCGTCGCAAGCACCAGGTCGACGTTGTCGAACGGCGGCAGCGCCCGCTCGAGGCTCTTGCGGACGTCGTGCGCATGAACGACATATCCCGACACGCCGGTCCGGTAGAGCGCGTCGATGAGAACTTTCTTTCCGCCCGTCTCGATGAGGAATCCCTCGTTGCCGATGTAAGTCACCGTGACTGAATCGGCCACGGACTGGGCGGGCCCCGGCGCAGTGCACCCGGCAAGTAGACTTAGGAGAAGTACGAACATAGCGGTTGAGAACGTGCGAAAGATACTCTAAGCACATCAGAGAGCAGACATCTGACTACAGATTTCGCATTAGTGAAGGCTGACGTTCGACGTTCGACGTTCGACGTTTGACATTCGACGTTCACCCGTCCAGACGTCTAAGTATCTGCCCGGCCGCACTCACGCTACCCGCGTAGTACCGAGCCCTGAGACTCAGTTTGTCGTCATCAGTCAGGTCTCCGTGGGTACCAAGTCGTCGCGTCCGATCCTGCTGAACGTGATACAGCGCGATCGCCGCAGCCACAGACACATTGAAGCTCCGAGCAAATCCTGCCATCGGAATGAAGCAGCGATCGTCCGATGCTGCGAGCGTTTCGACGGATACACCGTCGGCTTCGTTTCCGAACACGATGGCGGTAGGCTCGGTGAAATCAAAACGGTCCAAGGGCTTACCAGACGCGAGATGGGTTGCGAGGACTCTGTAACCGTGGTCTTTCAGGTGTCGAATGCACGCATCGGTGTCAGACCACTTGACCAGATCGATCCACTTCTGAGCACCCTGTGACGTTCGTCTCGACTTCTTGAATCGGTCACCCCGATCGATCAAATGGAGTTCCTGGCAGCCCAATCCTTCCGCACTTCGAATCACGGCGCCCACGTTGCCCAGATCGTGGACCCCCTCGATCACTGGAATGACGGAGCGAGTCCGCTGCTCCAGCACCCCTTCGATACGCGCACGGCGATTCTCCGACACGAACGGTTCGAGCAGACGTACCACGGTTTCAGCGGAATAAGATCGGCCGCCGATCGAGAGCGGCTCGGCCGCAGCAGACACCAGGTGCCCGCTGCTTGGTGTCGCACCGGATTTTGGAGTGTTGGTAAGCTCAGCCATTTCGTCTTGATCAATGTCGACCAGAAACCGCTTAAATTTGCTCTTTGAATTTTGAATTTTGAATTGCTAATGATCCTCAAAGACAAAACAGTCATTGTCACCGGAGCCAGTCGCGGCATCGGATTCGCATTCAGCCGCGCACTCGTCGAAAGAGGCGCGCTGGTATTCGGAATCGCCCGCAACCAGGCAGACCTCCTTAAGGCTGATGAACGGCTCGGTCCCCACTTTCACGGAATGCAGTGCGACGTTACTGAGCCCGCGCAGGTCGAGCACGTGGTCGACTTGATCGAGTCTGAAGCAGGTCGAGTTGACGTTCTGGTTAACAATGCCGGCGTCGGGTTACATCGACACGTCGACGAAGTGTCGGATGAGGAGTGGTCGCGACTGCTCGAGACCAATCTAACCGGCATCTTCAACTGTACGCGGTCGGTGGTGCCCATGATGAAAAGACAGAACGAGATCACCGGTTTCGGTGGGCACATCCTAAACATCGCATCCGTGGCGGGATTGGTCGGGAATCCCGGCCTGAGCGTCTACAACGCCACGAAGTACGGCGTCCGCGGCTTTTCAGACGCCCTGATGAAGGAGCTTCGCTACGACGGGATCAAGGTCACATGCGTTTATCCCGGATCGATCCAGACCTCGTTTTTCGAAGACATGGGCGACATGGAGGCGCACGAAGGCATGCTCCAGCCGAAAGACGTCGCCGCGACCCTCATCCACTGCCTGGAACTGCCTGACAACTGTCTCATATCGGACGTCGTGATACGGGTGCTCAGGCCGAGACGCTGAGCGATATGGCCGAAAGTGGAGGATGAGTCTCCTCCGTACTTGATCGGGCCGTTTCTCGTTTCTCGTTTATCGGTTCGTTTAGCGTTTCTCGTTTATCGTTTAGCGTTCGTCTACCGTATAATCTGACGGACCACTTTATCTGAAACGGGATCTCATGCGTCGGCGCGATTTTGTAAAACGTACGTCTATGGCCGCCACTGCCGGCGGTCTACTGTCAGCCTGTAGCTCGGAATCCGCTCGCGAGGGTGGACCGGCCGTTCACGCTACCCCCAACGTAATGTGGAGGCTCGCGTCCAGCTTTCCGCGGAGCCTGGACACCATCTACGGGGCCGCCGAGGTGCTGTCTGAGACGCTGGAGACACTCACGGATGGGCGATTTCGAGTTCGGGTCTACCCGGCGGGTGAGCTGGTCCCCGGACTTCAGGTGCTCGACGCCGTTCAGCAGGGCACTGTCCAGATGGGTCACTCTGCGAGCTATTATTTCATTGGCAAGAGCCCCGCGCTGGCGTTCGATACCTGTGTTCCGTTCGGCTTAAACGCGCGTCAGCAGAACGCTTGGGTGGTTCACGGCGGTGGGCTCGACGTCCTTCGCCCGGTTTTCGCGGATTTCAACATCATCAATTTCCCCGGCGGAAATACCGGCGTGCAAATGGGCGGCTGGTTTCGCCGGGAGATCGGTTCGGTTTCCGATCTGCGCGGGCTCAAGATGCGGATACCCGGAATCGGTGGGAGGGTAATGGATCGCCTTGGCGTGACGGTGCAAGTGCTTGCAGGAGGTGAGATCTATCAGGCCCTCGAGCGGGGCGTCATCGACGCCGCGGAATGGTCTGGGCCGTACGACGATGAGACGCTCGGATTCCACAAGGTGGCCCCGTACTACTACTATCCGGGCTGGTGGGAGCCGGGTCCGATGTTGACCTTTTACGTAAACCGGGATGCCTGGGCCAAGCTGCCGAAGTCATACCAGGATGCGTTTCAAGCAGCATCGGATGTGGCGAACCACGACATGATGATGAAGTACGACGCAAAGAACCCGCCTGCACTCACACGGCTTCTGCAGGGCGGAACACAATTGCGTCCGTTCTCCGATGACATAATGAGCGCCGCGAAGCGCGAGTCATTCGAGCTCATGGAGGAAGAGGCGGCGAAGGATGCCACCTACGGCCGCGTTTACTCGAGCTGGAAGCAGGTTCACGAGGAGTATTATCGCTGGTTTGCGACATCCGAGCGTTCATACGCTCTCTACGTGGTTTCGGGGATTTAACCTTCCGCGAAGATGGGGCGCCTTCTCCGACTGTCGGCATGGATCGATCACCTCAACGACTTGATCGGCCGCGGGGTCTACTGGCTCGGACTCGTCATGGTGTTGGTTGCCGCTTTCAATTCGATCGCCAGGTACAGCGGAAACTTCATCGGCGTGAACTGGAGCTCGAATGCCTATCTCGAATTGCAGTGGTATCTCTTCGCCGTGGTATTCCTCCTTGGCGCTGCCTACACGCTGCGGCACGACGGCCACGTCCGAGTGGACGTCATTTTCGCCCGGCTGTCCCCTGAACGACAGGCATGGATCGATCTGGCCGGTACCGTTCTCTTGCTCATTCCATTCTCGGTGCTCATGATATGGGTATCCCTGCCCAGCGTCGAGCATTCATGGGCGGTGTCGGAAATGTCCCCTGACCCGGGGGGGCTCCCGCGGTATCCGATCAAGACGCTGATTCCCGTGGCGTTCGCGCTCTTGATCCTTCAGGCGCTCTCCATGGTCATACGGAGCATCGCGACGATACGCGGCATCTCGATTAAACGCGAGCCGCCGCACAAGGAGGTAGGACGCGCATGATGGGGGGGGAACTGGGGCCCGTCATGTTTCTGGTGGCCCTTGCACTGATCTTTTCGGGCTACCCGGTCGCATTCGCGCTAGGCGGCACCGCCCTGATCTTTGCCTTCATCGGCGTCGAAGCGGGTTTTTTCGACTGGAATCTCTTGTTCGCCATGCCTGACCGGACGTTCGGCGTCATGTCGAACTACGTCCTGCTGGCCGTGCCATTCTTCATCTTCATGGGCACGGTGCTCGAGAAGTCGCGCCTCGCTGACGATCTCCTCCATACGATCGGCCTGCTGTTCGGTCGACTCAGAGGCGGACTGGCGCTCGCTGTCGTGTTTGTGGGGGCGCTACTGGCGGCTGCGACCGGTGTAGTAGGCGCTTCGGTCGTGGCGATGGGGATGATCTCGCTGCCGGTGATGCTGCGGTACAATTACTCAAAGCAGCTTTCCGCCGGCGTCATCACAGCGTCTGGAACACTTGGTCAGATTATCCCGCCCAGCGTCGTGCTCGTCGTCCTGGGCGACCAGCTCGGGGTCTCAGTAGGCGATCTGTTCTTAGGCGCGCTGGTGCCCGGTCTCATGCTGGCGGGACTATATGCACTCTACGTAACCGGAGTCGCAATCGTGCGCCCTAATGCCGCGCCAGCTCTTCCGGCGGCTGAGCGCGCTAAAGCGAGCGGGGATCTCATTCGACGCGTCCTGCTCGTGATGATGCCGCCGCTCGTCCTGATCCTGGTCGTTCTGGGGTCGATTCTCGCCGGAGTCGCAACACCTACGGAGGCGGGAGCTCTGGGCGCCGTGGGCGCCATGGTGCTCGCGCTGTTGAACGGGCGACTGACGCTGAAGGCGCTGAAGGAAACCATGAACGACACAGCGAAGCTGACGTCGATGGTGATGTTCCTCCTGATCGGCTCAACGGCGTTCGCGTTGGTCTTTCGCGGGCTTTATGGCGACGTCTGGATCGAGGAGCTATTGACTACTCTGCCGGGCGGAAAGATTGGCCTTCTAGTCGTCGCCAACCTCGCGATCTTCGTGCTGGGCTTTTTCATCGATTTCTTCGAGATCGCCTTCATCATCATCCCGCTCATCGCGCCCGCTGCATCGATCCTCGGCATCGACATGGTCTGGTTCGGCGTCATGATCGGAATGAACCTCCAGACCTCCTTCCTGACCCCGCCGTTTGGATTCGCGCTTTTCTACCTTCGAGGCGTCGCCCCGCCCGAGATCAAGACGACGGATATCTACAAAGGCGTGATTCCGTTTATCGTGATACAGGTCATCGGATTGATCCTGATTATTGTGTTTCCGGAGTTGGTGACGGGGCTGCTGGACTGAAGTCGATGGGTCCGGGGTACCTGGTCCGGAGTCCGGCGTGGGTGGTCGCCCGCGGATCTACTCTTGGGCTCGCCACCCAAGGGAGGGCCGTGGCAACCGTACCGACTCCGGACCTCGGACCCCGGACGTCATCACGGCACTTTTGAGCTGGCTCCTGCCGTCGTATTCGCATTCCACAAATTGAAATCCGGCGCCGTCACCTGGCCGTCCAGATTGAAGTCCGCTAGTTCATAGCCGGCGGCGCCGGCCGTCGTGGCCGCATTCCAGAGGTTGAAGTCGGGCGCCGTTACGTTCCCGTCGATCGAGCCGTCGGACGCGAACATGCCGAAGCGTCCGCCTCCGAGTCCCTTCATCGGATTGGAGCCGAAGGCTTTTGCATCGCTGTCCGTGAAATCCCACGCGCCGGAGCCGGATGAGAGATCGACCGGGCCCGAACTCATCACCGCCAAGTGATTGCGATGGCGAACGACCACCCAGTAGCTGCCCGCCAGTGCGCCGTCGAATCGGAGCGTTTCTCCGCCCGCGGCAACGATGCGACCGTCACGCAAAAGTATGCCTGCCTCGGTCGTGACCGGGTTTGTATCGGTATCCGACGCCCTCAATTCCACAAGCACCCAGTCGACCGCATTGTTCGGCAGTAGGGGTGCGGCCTCCGGGAGGTCGTAATCGAGCGTCGTGCCGTTGAACTCCGGCGCCAGATACGGCTGTGACGCCGGGAGGGCGGCCTGGAATAACGCTCCGGTCGACATGGAGTCAGATCCTGCATACGGTCCCTCGAGGAAGACCCTCAGGTCCAGAGCGAGCCGGAGGGGAACAGCCGGCTTGAGGACAAAAAAGCCCTGATGCATGCTCGACGCCAGGATCAGCCCCGACGCCAGATAGGGATAGTTTCCCCAAGTGCCGGTGAAAACCTTCGTGTTCGCCGCGGGATAAGTATCGAAATAGAGCAGCTCGCTGGCATTCTCGATGTCTCCGAAATCGATGACGCGGATCCCAGCCGCATAGTTCGACTGCACCGAGTACCGTCCCACGACGAACTGATTGTGGTCGATGACTCCGATGGGATTCATGAAAGTGTCTGCCATGACTGGATCGTCGAGATCCTCCACATCCCAGATGTAGGTCGTCGTGTTCGCCACCGTCGAACCGGTCTCGTCCAGCTCGTCGTCCTGCAAGAAGAAGCGGTGATCCTCGGTGAGCCAGCCCTGATGGATGTATCTGGCGGAAGGGTAGGTACCCTTGCCGATGGTCGAGGGATTGTTCTTATCGGTGACGTCGGCGATGACGACGTGCGTCTCGTTGGAGCCGAAGCAGACCTCCTTACCCTGGTGCTCGACATCGGGCCCGTGGTAAACGACGCACTGGACGTCGTGCGAATAGCCCGTCCCGGATCGTCCGGTGGTGGCGTCGGCGAAGCAGCCGGCGAAGTCCGGAACCGCGGGCGTGCTGAGATCCAGCATGTGCAGGCCGCCCCCGCAGGTTGTACCGCCGCCGTTCGCCCCCACGATGTAGCCGAACCCGGTCGCTTCGTTCACCGAGATGTTGTGCGCGCTGGCGATGCCTGGATAGTGGGCCGTCTCAGAGAACGTCTCGGGCGGCGATGCTGTTGTCAGCTGCGTCAGATCGAATATCTGCATGCCCGCGGCGCCGGCAGCATCGGCTACGATAAACGCATGGCTGTCGTACACCCGCACGTCATGCCAAGAACTCGCCGACGACCCCGCGTGCAGTGGCAGAAATCCGACAAGCACCGGATTCTCAGCGTCGGTTACGTCGATGAAGGTCGTGCCGCTGTCCTGCGTCACGATCCCGTACTCGTTCCCCGTAACGGGATCGCGCCAACCCCAAACGTCCGAAAGATTGCCGTGCACGAGGAGATCGGCCTTGGCAATGAAAGCAGCCAGGTCGATTCCCTGGCAGGGGAATCCGGCGGCGAAGCCGGCCGCGCATGGAACCATGGCGCCGCTGATCGATGACAGCACAGACGCATCACTTTCCAGGAGTTCAATGCCGGATTTCCCGTCCACTGGGCCGACGGCGCCCTCGCCGGCAAAGATCGGTGCTTGCCCGCGAGCCGGGGCGAGTCCGACGACCAAGAGTGCTACCGCGAATCCGATACGATGGAACGTAGATCGACAATTCATTGGTAACATTGTTCGACGTGTGTACCACCCGGTCCGCACCGATTAACGGTCGCCGGCAGCCTCCTGAGCAGTGGATCCGCGCAATATACGCAGGGCGGAGGTTACGTCGATCGCCGTCTCGAAAAGCGCGAGCTGGCCGGGATCGGCAAAACCCCTCCACACGATGCTTCGGAACATCTCGAACTGGGCGTCGAAAAAGCCCGCCACGTTAATGATCACGATGGGCTTGTCGTGGTAGCCGAGTTGTTTCGTGGTGACCGCGTCAAGGAGCTCATCGAGCGTGCCGAAGCCCCCGGGAAGAATCACGAATCCGTCGGACTCATCGAGAAGGATGCGCTTCCGGTCGCTCATCGTTGCCGTCACAATGAGTTCGTCGGCGGCCTCGTAAGCGACCTCGCGATCGCGAAGACGGCTTGGAATGACGCCGACAACGCGCCCACCGTGGGCATGGACCGCTCTGGCGCAAGTCCCCATGAGGCCCACGCTTCCACCGCCGTAGTAAAGAACGTCACCTCCTTCAGCAATTCCTTTTCCCAGCTCGGCGGCTGCGTCGTGAAAGGCTTGATCAACGTCAGAGCGCGATGCGCAGAAAAGGCAGATGTTCATAAGATGTCCGTGTCCGTGGTCCGTGGTCCGCTCGACGTTCGACGTTCGACGTTCGACGTTTGACGTCATTCTTCCTCCGCGGCTTCAGTGATCAGCAATTCCGCCGTCTTATGTCCGAGATACTTATCCATCCCCCAGTGGGCCAGGTAAATCAGCGGCGTGATCGCGATCGCGATGATGAATTTGTAGGCATAATTGAAGATGGTTATCGCTATAATCGCGCCGATCGACAACTGGCCCGCAAAGGCGATGACCAGGACGATAAACGTATCGAGGAACTGCGAGCCAAAGGTAGAGCCGGTGGCCCGCAGCCAGAGGTGGCGGCCGGACGTGAGCTTTCGAAGCCAATGGAAGAGGGTGATGTCGGCAAACTGTCCGACGAGGTAGGCGACCAGGCTTCCGAAGATGATCCGCTGTGAGGCGCCGAATACCTGCGTGAACGAATCCTGGGATACGGGCGAGATGGGATCGACCGGCACCGCCATCGCAAGCTGCAGGAGCAGGAATTCGAAAATGATCATGGCCATGCCGACCAAGGTCACGAATCGGATGCCCTTTTTACCGTAGTACTCGTTCATGACGTCGGTTACGATAAACGTGACTGGAAATGCCAGTACGCCTGCCGTCATGATGACCCGAGTGAACTCCTGCCCCAGAATTGTAATTGTGAACGGGAGCTCGAACGCGGTGAAGAATTTGCTTGCGGTCGCCTCGGCGATCACGAGGGCCGTCAGAAAGACGGCGGAGCAGACGACAAAGAGCTTCTGCGGTCGATCCAGTTCGTAAAATTCATGCCTGTTCATGCGCGGCCGTCAAGTTCTGTTATGGTGGACTCGGCTCCGGCGCCGCGGGCAGAGCAAAGCTGAACGTCGAGCCGTGCCCCGGCCTGCTCTGAATCAGAAGCGACGATCCGTGCGCCTCGACGATGTGTTTGACGATCGCGAGCCCCAGACCCGTGCCCCCCCGCTCGCGGGAGCGGCTCTTATCAACCCGGTAGAATCTCTCGGTCACGCGCGGAACCTCGTCTGCGGAGATCCCGATGCCGTCGTCGATGACCGAGAACGTGATTTCGTTCTCCCCGCTCCTCCAAAGGGCGATCTCGACCGACCCGCCGGGATTGTTGTACTTGATGCCGTTTGTCAGCAAGTTCAGAATGACCTGTCGAACGCGCTCCCGGTCTCCCATGACTGCTCCCACATCCTGACCGGAGAAAGCATACAGCCGAACTCTCGCTTGCTCGGCCGGCAATTCCAGCGCCTCTATGGACTCCTGAGCCAGCTGCTTCGGGTCGAACGCAACACGGTTCATCCGCAGCGATCCTGTCTCGATCTGCGAGATGTCTGAAAGGTCGTTCACCAGCACGGCGAGCCGACGCGCGTTCTTGTGGATCTTCTCGACGAACGAACGATTGACTGACTGATCTTCGAGCGCCCCGTCAAGCAGTGTTTCGGCAAATCCCTCGACGGCAAAAATCGGAGTCTGAAGCTCGTGCGACACATCACCGAGAAACTCCTGCCTGTAGTTCTCGATACGACGCAGCCTCCGGATGCGATCAGCAACGGCGTCGGAGGCGTCCTCCAGCGAAGTAATGAGGTCGTCCAGTTCGTCTCCCCTTCCGACCGGAGCGCTTTGTTCGGCAATACCAAGCTGCCTGATGTTTGAGGCGATCTCCGCCGCCCTTCTCATACGTCGAACCACCAGTCGATCCACCGTCAGAAGCGTCACACATCCCACGACGAATGCCACCGCGGCGGAGGGGAGGAATGCAAGGCGATAACCGATCAGGAGGCCGACCACGCCGGCCGCGAGCCCGCTCGCGAGGCCGGTCACAAGCGCCGTCTTCAATGCGAGCCCCATCGAGAACGCTCTGCCGCTCACGGGCTTAGGATCGGAATCGGTACCCAACGCCCTTGACGGTTTCGATGTACGAAGATCCGATCTGCTCCCGCAGTTTGCTGACGTGGACGTCCACCGTTCTGTCCATCACGATCACGTGCGAGCCCCAGACGTCGTTTAACAATTCCTGGCGAGTGTAAACACGTCCTGGGTGGGATGCCAGATAGTGGAGCAGTTCGAAACTCCTGCGCGTGAGCTTGATTAACTCGGGTGGATCGACCAGCCGCCGAACGAGATAGTCGTTTCTGTTTATCTCGAGATCGGATACACGGAGGATTTGCGGAAGAAAGCCCGACTCGGTATACGCACTGGCCCTGCGGAGCAAGGCGCGAACGCGGCTCATCAGCAGTCGCGGAACAATCGGTTTGTACAGGAAATCGTCTGCGCCGGCGTCGAGCGCCTCCACTTCGAGGCTTTCCTCCGAGAGATCCGTCAGTAGCACGACGGGCGTTCTCCACAGCAGCCCATGGCGTCGAATCTTGTGGCAGGCTGCGATCCCGTCGACGCGAGGCAGCATGACGTCCATGAGAATCAGGTCGGGCTGTACCTCGCCGGCAGTTTCGAGAAGCTCGACGCCGTCTCTTGCCGTCTGGGTGACGAAGCCCTCGGCCTCCAGAATGTACTGGAGCAGGTTTACGATGTCCCGGTCCTCATCGGCCAGGAGGATCAGCCTGGCGCCGGCCTGAACGGGCGGGCGCATTATTCCGTCCATACAAGTCGAGCGGTTCTGGAGATGCTGCCTCGGAAGGACCGCAGACGCCCGTCTGCGACCTACTGATCGCGCAACGCCAGTTTAATCAGTTGCTCTGCGGTTTCCAAACCCGGGTGGTCGCGCATCGCCCTGCGAATCCGCTCTTCCGCGGCTGCGCGACTCAGGCCGAGGGATTCAAGCGCGGCCAGTGCATCCAGACGAGCTGAACCGTCCGATTTCGGGCCGGTTGAGGCCGACTCGCCAAGCTCCACTACGGCGAATCGGTCGCGTAATTCTATGACCAGGCGCTCTGCCGTCTTCCGGCCGACGCCGGGGATTCGGGTCAGGAGCGCTGCATCACCTCCCAGGATCGCCCGGCGAAGCTCCTGAACGTCAAGGGCCGAAAGGGCCGCGAGTGCAAGCCTGGGACCAACGCCCGACACACCCACCATCGATTCGAACGCCCGGCGCTCTGACTGGGTGGCGAACCCGAAAAGCTGCATGTTGTCTTCCCGGACGTAGTGAAACGTGAGGAGGCGGACCGATTCTCCGATCGCCGGCAGCTTGTCGAAGGACGAAGCCGGAATGTGCACTTCGAGCCCGACGCCGTGCACGTCGATGACGACTCTGGCCGGCGTTCTCTCAACGAGCTTCCCGGATACGTAGGCGATCATTTTTCGCTCAAACGGTGACTGGTTGTGTTTCTATTGGCCGCCAACGCATCACGATCGGAAGCCGCCGACCGATTCCGAACGCCTTGTTGGTCACGCGCAGGCCGGGCGCCATCTGCCGGCGCTTGTACTCGTTGCGGTCGACCATTTGAAGGACTTCCCGGACGATTGATGCGTCGTGCCCGGCAGCGGTGATGTTCGTCTCTGACTCTCCATTCTCTATATAGCGGCGCAGGATGTCGTCCAGGATCTCATAGGGAGGAAGTGAATCGGTGTCCCTTTGATCCGGCCGCAGTTCCGCCGACGGAGGCTTGAAGATAGTCGACTGCGGAATGATCTCCCTGCCCGACCGCTCGTTGAAGTACACGGCCAGCTCGTAGACCTGCATCTTGAAGACATCCGACAGCACCGCCAGTCCGCCGCTCATGTCGCCGTAGAGCGTGGCGTACCCTGTGGCCAACTCACTCTTGTTGCCGGTGGTGAGCAGCATGTCCCCGAACTTGTTGCACACAGCCATGAGTGTAACTCCTCGGGCGCGGGCCTGGATGTTCTCTTCGGCGATCCCCGGCTTCGTGCCCGCAAAAAGCTCTGAAAGCATTTCAGTGAACGACGAGACGGCCGGGCTGATGGGAATCGTATGGAGCGCAATGCCAAGGTTCTCGGCGAGTGCTTTCGAATCGGCGATCGATCCTTCAGACGAGACACGCGACGGCATCGTGATTCCGACGACGTCCTGCGGTCCAAGAGCGGCCACCGCGAGTGCGCAGGTCACCGCCGAATCGATCCCGCCGGAGAGCCCGACCACGACGCGATTGAACGAGCCGGTCTTGCGGAAGTAGTCGCCGATGCCGAGCACCAGGGCGTCGTGCAGCGTGGCGACCTCTGGAGGGTGCACGGGTTTGAGCGGCTCGAGGCCAGGCTTCCAGTAGACGAGGTCTTCCCGAAAAGACGCGGCTCTGAGCTGCAGGGCCCCCGTCGCGTCAAATGCGCAGCTGGAGCCGTCGAACACGAGCTCGGTGTTGGCGCCGACCTGGTTTACGTAAAGGAAAGGCCGTCGATGCCTGCGACAATAGTCCTGAATGATGCTGTCTCGCTCGCGAATCTTGCCCATCGCGAAAGGCGAAGCTGAGATGTTTATGAACAGATCGATGTTCTGCGCGGCCAGGTTGTCAACGGGATTGTCGGAGTAACGACGATAAGGTGACCACGATTCGTTGTTCCACATGTCCTCGCAGACGTGGACGCCCAGACGCACTCCTCTCCAGACCATCGGAAGACAGGTGTGGCCCGGCTCGAAATATCGATGCTCGTCGAATACGTCGTACGTCGGGAGCAGGATCTTTGCCGCCGTGCCCGTGATTTCGCCCTCGTCGACAAGGATGGCTGCGTTCTGAACGGGCCTTCCGTATTCGTGCGGACTTCGGATCGGCGCCCCGAAAATGACTGCGACGTCCTTTGGAATCCTCTCGGCGAGCCACTTGATTCCCGCCGTCGACGCATCGATGAACGAGGTTCGCTCGAGGAGGTCAAGGGGAGGGTAGCCGACGAGACAGCACTCGGGAAACACGACGAGGTCGGCGTGCTCACCAGCCTCGGTGATCATCTCGATCATCCGGGATGCGTTCCCGGCGATGTCACCGACGGTAGGGTTCATCTGTGCGAGGGCGATACGCATCTGATTTCGATATGGCCTTCCCGCTCGCTGAAACCGGACAGCATGCGTTCTGTTCTATGATCTTTCTCGATCTGAAGGTTCCGCCGACTCGACCATGCTGCGTTTCGTTTCAATCGCGCGAGCGCTCCTCGTACAGCCGACCCGAGCGCTGCTGGTGAGGATGGACACGATCCGCTCCGAACTCGAGGCGGCAAGGATCGATTCCGATGATGCCGCGATCCTGGTTTACGATGCAGCTTTGATTCCAGATGACGGACCCGACCACGTCAAATTAGTCATTGCGGAGTCAAGGAACGGGGTTCCTTACAGGCCTCCGTTCTCGGTCACGGCGGCCGGTGGATACATCCTTCGATCGTCGCCGGCAAAAGGAGGGCAGGGCAGAGAAGTGCTTCTGATCTTCCGTCGCGGCGTGTGGGATCTCCCCAAGGGCAAGCTCAACAAGAATGAATCGATTGAAACGGCGGCCCTCAGGGAGGTGGAGGAAGAGGTCGGCGCCGCGAATCTTCGCGTCATTTCGCCGCTGGGTACGACAATGCACGGCTATCCGGAGGGGAAACGCTATGCAGTGAAGACGACGCACTGGTTTCTCATGGAGACGACGTCCGTCAGCTTCACGCCGCAGCTCACCGAGCAGATCGAGGCCGCCCGATGGGTGGCGTGGGATCAGGCTCGCGAGATGCTCGGATTCGACACCCTACGGGAGCATATGGCGTCGATTAACCTGGGCCCGTAGACATCAATCATGGATTTCGGTTGTGCATGGTGCATGGTGCACTGTTTCTTCCGGTCGGGTGCACTATGCACGCTCAACCTTGTACGAGGGCTGTTAAGACGTCAGAAACTCGTGCACCAACCTGTAAAACTCACCCGGGTCGTCTGCGTGTAGCCAGTGTCCCGCCTTCATCCCCGCAAACCGCGCCAGCGGGAAGGTTTCTAAAAACGCATCCCGATCCTCATCCGTCACGTACGGTGACTCAGTGCCCCAGATGAGCAGGGTCGGCTCAGGGAAAGTACCCGCGCCGAATGACGGCCACGTTCTCAGCTCGCCGTAGGATTTCCGAATGACCGGAAGGTTCAATTTCCACTGATACGCGCCGTCTTCGAGCCGACGGAGGTTCTTGAGAAGGAACTGCCGGACGTGGGGGGTTGGAAGGTACTGTTTGAGGATTGCCTCGCCCGCGTCTCGGCTTTCCAGCTTAGATGGATCCAGCGCATCGAGGGCTGCGAAGATGTCGTCGTGAGCGGGCGGATAGTCGCGTGGTGCGATATCGGCGACGACGAGCTTTTGCACGGCCTCGGGATCCATAAGGGCGCAGGCCATTGCCACCTTTCCGCCCATCGAGTGCCCGATGATGTGCGAGCGATCGAGCCGGTGACGATCGAGGTACTCAAGGACGTCTTCCGTCATCGCACGGTATGACATCTCCGGATCGTGCGGCGATCGGCCGTGGTTGCGCAGGTCCAGGATATGCACCTCGAACTGACGCGCGAAGCGCTTGCTTAGCGAGCGCCAGTTGTCTCCGGAGCCGAAGAGCCCGTGCAGAATGATCAGCGGTTTCCCGGCGCCGCGACGATGCGCCCACAACTTGAGTGCCATCAGAACCCACCTCGGGTGGCGCCAAGAATGAGAAGGCCCCGGAGCGTTTCCGCTCGGGGCCTTCTGCGCCTCCCCTCATCGCTCCTCATCCACATCCACTCGTGTTGCCGCAGTTGGCGCAGCTGTAGCACGCTCCCGCCCTCACCATGATAGATCCGCAGTTGGGGCACGAAGGCGCGTCCGCTTGATAACTCGACTCCGTTGCCTGGGCGCCGGCGCCGCTCGATCCCCTCATAAGATGCTCCACCGTTTCCGCGACGGGCGGCACGGGTTCAGCAACCGGATTCTCGAACGGGATCTCCATCTGCTCCTGGTCGGAAGCGGCCGTTTCCAACGTGATTTCTGGAGGCTTCGGCGTCGAGTAATCGTCACCCTGGCCGAGAAACTTTATCGATAGATACCGGAAGATATAATCCATGATCGACTTCGCGATCGGGATGTGACGGTTGTTCGTGAAACCACTCGGCTCGAAGCGCATGTGGCTGAACTTTGCGCACAGATCATCGAGAGGCACCCCATACTGCAGGGCGATCGAGATCGCCGTCGCGAATGCATCCATCATCCCTGAGATCGTCGATCCCTGCTTGGCCATGGTGATGAATATCTCACCGGGCATCTGATTGTCGGGATAGAGACCGACGTGCAGATAGCCTTCATGGCCGGCGATCGAGAATTTGTGCGTGACGGATGGGCGCTCGTCGGGCAGCCGCTTCCGAATCGGCTTGAAGATGATTCGTTCGGGGACGCCGCCTGCTTCGGGGGAGCCCATCACTCCGTCGCCCGAGGGCGCTTGTTCGGTTGCGGACTTCGTGTTCGCGCCGTGCTTGGTTGCCAGGGGCTGGCTCCGTTTCGAGTTCTCGCGATAGATTGCAAGCGCTTTCAGGCCCAGCTTCCAGCCCTGGATGTAGGCATCCGCGATGTCTTCGATCGAGCACTCTTCCGACAGATTGACCGTTTTCGAGATCGCGCCTGAGATGAACGGCTGGCATGAGGCCATCATTTTCACGTGGCCCATATGATGGATGGATCGCGTGCCGTTGAAGGGTCGAAAGGCGCAGTCGAAGACCGCTAAGTGCTCGTCTTTCAGACCGGGAGCGCCTTCGATCGTGTCGTTCTTTGCGATGTACGCGAGAATCCGCTCCTGTTCCTCATCTGAATAGCCGAGGTGCGTCAGCGCGTCGGGCACGGTGTTATTTACGATCTTCAGTTGGCCGTCACCCTTGCCCGCCAGAAGCTTGTACTTGACAAGCGCGATGTCGGGCTCAATGCCGGTCGTGTCGCAGTCCATCATGAAGCTGATGGTGCCCGTTGGCGCCAAAACGGTCGCCTGCGCGTTGCGATAGCCGAACTGCTCTCCGAGAGCGACGCAACGGTCCCACGTCGCGGAAGCTGCCTCCCGGAGGTATCCGGGGCAATCTGCGTGAATGTCGTTCACGGCATCCTGGTGCATTCGCATTACGTCGAGCATTGGCGCGGCGTTCGCCGGATAGCCGTTGAAGGGGCCAATGGTGGGATTCCCCGCGATTTCGGCGCTGCGAGCGTATGCTTCGCCGTTCATGATCGCCATGAGAGCGCCGGCCACCCCACGACCCTGGTCCGAGTCGTAGGGAAGGCCCATCGCCATGAGCAGCGCACCCAGGTTTGAATAGCCCAGTCCGAGGGGACGATAATCATGTGAGTTCCTGGCGATGGAGGCAGAGGGATACCCGGCACTGTCTACCAGAATTTCCATGGCGGTGATGAAGATGCGGCAAGCGGCGCGGTAACGATCGACGTCGAAGGTACCGTCCGCGTTCTGAAATTTTCTGAGATTCAGACTGGCGAGGTTGCAGGCCGAATTGTCGAGGAACATGTACTCGGAGCAAGGATTGCTGGAGTGAATCGGCGCGGTGTTCTTGCAGGTGTGCCAGCGCTGGATCGTGTCCTCGTACTGCAGCCCGGGGTCTCCGCACACGTGCGTGCCTTCGGATATGGTCTGGAGGAGGTCTTTCGCGTTGAGTTCTTCGATCGTTTCGTCTGTCGTGACGGCTCGGAGCTTGAACGATTCGTCGGCCGCAGCGGCGTCCATGAACTCGTCCGTGACGCGAACTGACTGATTCACGTTCTGGAACGCCACGCTTCCGTAGGCGGGTCCGTTGAAGGATCCGTCGTACCCTTCTTCGATGAGCGCCCAGGCTTTTCGCTCTTCTTCCTGTTTAGCGGTGACGAACTCCTTGATGTCGCCGTGCCAGACTTTCAAGGTCTGCATAATGGCTGCGCGACGGGTCTTTCCGCCGCTCTTAATGGTGCCGCCGGTGGCGTCTTGAACCCGCATGAAGGAGACGGGTCCGCTGGGCGTTCCCCCGCCGGAGAGTTTCTCTCGCGAGGATCGCAGCCGTGACCAGTCGGCGCCGACACCGGAGCCGAACTTGAAAAGACGGGCGCTCTCGCCCATGAGCTGCCAGATGTCGTCGATGCTGTCGTTGACGGAAATAATGAAGCATGCGGAGCCTTGAGGGCGCTCGTACGGGTCGACGGGGCGGATAGAGTCGGCCTCGCGGTCCCATCCATGGATGGTTTTGTTGCCCGAGTCTCGAATTCCGTACTGCTGATTCAAACCAACGTTGAACCAGACGGGTGAGTTGAACGATCCGTACTGGTTGAGGCAGAGCCATGTCAACTCTTCGTAGAAGACTTCTCCGTCCGCTTTTGTTGCGAAGTAGTTGTCCTTTACGCCCCAGTCGGCGATGGTGCGGGTGACGCGATGGACGAGTTGTTTGAGGGAGTGTTCGCGTCCGCCTTCTGAGGGATGGCGGTCGGTCCGCGAGACGTCGCCGTAGAAATACTTACTGGCGACGACGTTGACGGCGAGCGGGCTCCAGCTTTTCGGAAACTCGACGCCTTTTTGTTCGAAGACGGCGTCGCCCGCGTGGCTCTTAATGATGGCATCGCGATTCTCCCATTCCAATTGATCGAATGGCGATTCGTCGGCCGACGAAAATACGCGGTCGATGCGCAGGCCCTGCTGGGGGCTGTTTGTCGATTCGGTTGAGTCTGACTGGTTGTCGTGCGCTGTCTCAGATGCTCTCATGTCGTCTCTCGATGATCACCTCGGCAGGCTTCGAGGTGAAGCCCCTGTGGACCGGTTGG
>DATKEJ010000290.1:0-17889 GCA_035512315.1 Rhodothermales bacterium
CTTGTTGGCCGCTTTCTTGATGACCGTCGCGCGCGGATCAAAATTCTTGTAAACCCGGTGGCCGAAGCCCATCAGCCTGAACGGGTCGTCTTTGTCCTTGGCCTTGTCGATGAACTTCTTGTAGTTGGCTCCGTCGGCGCGAATCATCTCGAGCATTTCGATGACTTCCTGGTTCGCGCGACCGTGCAGCGGTCCCGACAGGGCGCTGATACCCGCTGAAATCGACGCGAACAGATCGGCGCCGCTGCTGCCTACCATCCGCACCGTCGACGTGCTGCAGTTCTGCTCGTGATCCGCGTGCAGGATTAGGAGCTTGTCGAGCGCATCGGCATAGGCCTCGGGAACGATGTACTCCTCCGAAGGCACGGCGTACATCATATTGAGGAAATCGGCGCTGTAGCTCAGGTCGTTGCGCGGATAAACGAACGGCTGTCCGATCGATTTCTTGAACGAGTAGGCGGCGATGGTCTTGAGCTTGGCGAGCAGTCTGACGACGTTGAGGAGTAGCGCCTCATGGTCACCATTCTCAGGATAGAACGTCGAAAGAGAGGCCACCATCGCGGACAATACGCTCATTGGATGGGAGCTCGGCGGGTAGCCCTCGAAGAACTTCTTCATGTCCTCGTGCAGCAGGCTGTGGTAAGTCAGCTTGTGCGAGAATGCAGCGAACTCCGCCGTCGTGGGCAGGTCACCGTAAATGAGGAGATAGCAGACCTCGGTAAAAGACGACTTTTCAGCGAGTTCTTCGATCGGGTATCCGCGGTAACGCAGAATTCCCTTCTCGCCGTCGATGAACGTGATGGCACTCGAGCACGAACCGGTGTTCCCGTAGCCGGGATCGTACGTAATGGCCCCAGTGGCCTTGC
The DNA here is from genome assembly GCA_035512315.1 of Rhodothermales bacterium. GTDB lineage: Bacteria > Bacteroidota > Rhodothermia > Rhodothermales > DATKEJ01 > DATKEJ01. Next base: position 867 of record DATKEJ010000290.1, read on the forward strand.
GAAGGTTTCGCGCGTCGACGGCCACCTCATTTTCGCTACCGACAATGAGGGGTAACTCGTAGTCCTTTCCGTTAAGCGTCAGATTTGCGGATGACATCGGCAGGCAACGTTTAATGGTTGAGCCATCCATTGCGGCTCACGTCGACAAAAATAGATACCGCGAGTACAGCGGATGGGAATTTGTGCCATGTTAATAGGCTTCCGCCAGCAAGAGTGCGTTTAGGATAAGGCGCTCCGTGCCGTACCAGAATCCCCTAAACGTCGGGGAGTCTTCCATGAGAACGACCCGACCCTCTCCACAGGGCAGGCTCAGGATAGCAGCAGTGCCGTTGAACGCCGTTCTCCGGCCGGTCGGTACGTAACCTGAGAGTACAGGGTCGTTAGTGTAAACCCCTACGGTTGTACCGGGAGCGACGGAGGGCTTCAGAACATCGACGGTTGTCTTAAATGACGCGACACGCTGCTCCAATCCGAAAGCAATCGGATGCGAGGCATCGAGCTGCACGTCAAGGATCGCACCCGACACCTCCGAGGCGTGCTTCACGATGTCGCGCTCCTCGAATCGCAGCCATCGCGTTGACTCCGGCTCTTCTAATTCTTTGAATTCTGCAGTCGCCAGTCCCTGCTCGACCGCCCATTTGGCCGCGCGCTGTATCGCCACGAGCCGCCCCCCTTTGTTGGTCCACGACTTTACGCTCTCCACGAAGTCGGGGCTGAGCTTCTTGTAGTCGCCATCCACCATGACCAGGGTCTGGTACGGATCGAGCGATACTTCATCGAGCCGATCGACGTCGAGCAGCGTGATCGGCATCTCCATCCGCTCGTTCAGCAGGTGCCGCAATTCGCCCAGTCGATACGCCGAAATCGCGCTCCCTGCAATGGCGGCGATCTTTGGGAGGTGGAGTCGAACGGCGCTGGGACCACCGAAGTCGGGACCGCTCACCGTCAGGCTCTGCCCGATCGAATGGATCACGACATGATCCGTCAGCACGGCTTCCAAGACGTGCGAATGAATCGCATCCGAGGAAAGGCTCTCGCCCTGGCTCCTATCATTCACCGGGAGGACGATGGAGCCCCGATCGAATCGAACGCGCTGACCCGCAACGTTGAGTTCGAATGGTTTCAACACTACCCTGGCCGGCACGCCTGCCGCCAGGAACCGGTACAGCGCACGCGGCGCGTAGTAGCGGTCCCAACTCATCAGATAACCGTAATCCGACTTGCCACCGATCAGGTGTCCTCCCGACGACACATGATCTTCGAGGCGTTCGCCGAGAAGGGGGGTCACTTCTCCGGTGATCTCCCCATGGGCGACTCCGAAGGCCAGCGGGAGGGTCCATGTGGACACGTCGTAGAACACCGAGTCTTCAAACGACCGAACACGCTCGAACACGGTCTTGACCAGGCGAAATTGGGACTGATCGGCCGGCACCACGTACGAGGCGCCGGGCGCGAACTGGCCGCCGTCGAGCGTTGTTCGACGGGCCAGCGCGTGGACCTCGATGCGGTGCCGTAGAAGGGTTTGAACGAGCGCATCGGAGCGGGTTCGATCCTCTTCGGATCCGAACACCCAGCCTCGAACGGGCTGTGCTCTGCTCTCCTCGGATGCCGTACGATAGAAATCGCGCTGGTTCGCGAGCAACTCACCACGAAGGCCCACAACCCCGTCGAGAAGACCAAGCGATGCGGCAAGCTGGTTGCGCACGCCGAACGCCAATGACAGATCGCCGTCATCCGTCGACTTCACGAGAGCGCGCGACGAGGCCTGTTCGAACAGGATGCCGATCGACCCGTTGATGTCGGGATAGGTCGAGCCCTTCCCGTAGTAGAAATCGTCATACTGCTCGCGAGTAAAGTAAAGGCTTCCAATCCGATCGAGCGCTCGCGCGGTGTAGCGCGACAGCCTATCGGTCAGGTTCTGACTCCGGACGGGCGTATTCGGGTTCGTCCGCCCGGGAACGCCCGGTTGAAAGAAGAAGGTCTGATCCGAGCCCATTTCGTGTGCGTCGAGCAAAACCTGCGGCCGCCACGAATGAAACAGGTCGAGCCTCGCCTGGCTTTCGACCAGCTGCGCAGGCAGCCAGTCGCGGTTCAAATCGAACCAGTAGTGATTGGTACGTCCGCCTGGCCATGGCTCATTGTGTTCGCGGTCCTGGGGGTCGGGATTCCCACCGCGGCTTCTATTCTCGTTGACCCAGTCGACGAAGCGATCGCGACCGTCTGGATTGATGCATGGGTCAATGACCACGATGCTGTTGTCGAGCACTGCACCGACCGCCGCCCCGTCTCCGGCCGCAAGGTGGTACAGCAGCAGGATGGCAGCTTCCGACCCCGAGGCTTCATTGCCGTGCACTGTGTAATGGAATTGCGCGATCACCGGCATGTCCTCGAGCGCTTCATCCGACACGGCCCAGGCGTCCTCCGACAGCCGTCGGTTCGCGTCACGCAGGGCTTCGAGGCGTGACTGATTTGACGGATTTGCAACAGCCGCAGCGATGAGCGGCCGGCCCTCATACGTGTAACCGTACGTCGTCAATGAAACGCGATCGCTCGCCGCCGCGACCGCTTCGAAATACTCGACGATCTCATGCGGGCGTGTGTGCCGGTCGCCGATTCGGTGTCCCAGAACGGATTCGGGCGTCGGGATATTCGCATCGTAGAGAACACCGTCGACGTTGAACGGAATGGCAAGTGGAAGCTGCTGCCCGTTGGACTCGCCGGTTGGGCCTAAACCCCAGAAAAGGACAAACGCGATGCAAAAGCCTCTAGCTGCTGGCATGACGATCGGGGTTTCAGCCGGCTGCGACCTGCTCGACCAGATACTCCATGCACGAAGGCATCAGGGAGCGGCTGGCGACAAAACGCCCCTCGATCGCGACTTTCGGGACACTCGACACCCCGGCACGGCTGACCTGTGCTCGTTCGCGATTGACGCGCGAACGATACTTCCCGCCGTTCAGGTCACGCCGGAATTGATCTGCATCCATCCCGATCTCGGCGGCGATCTCCGTCAGTTCGCCAACCGACAAGCCGCCACGCTGTTGCTGTCGCATCTGATGATCCATCATCTGAGCAAACTTGCCCTCGTCTTCAGCGAGGTAGAGAGCCTCGATCTGCTGGTACGAGTACGGCCACAGAGGAAACGGCTTGTAGTGGAGCATCGCCCGGTCTCCGGCTGCAGCGAGCAATTGAGGCATTGCCTCGTGCAGTGTCTTGCAGTGCGGACAATTCGGATCGAAAAACTCAACCAGACGCACGGGTGCGGCAGGATCCCCGACCGATGGCGTTCCCGCCACGATCTGATCGAAATTGGCGAGCGTCGGCACCGTGTCGTCAAATCGGCAAAGCATGGCCAGTTCCCGCTCGACCGCGGCGCTGTCCTGAGGGGTCACCGCAAGCGGCTCGGTCACGGCGAAATCCTCGACCGGAGCTTCGACCTGACCGGACGACACCTCCAGCGTGCCGATACGGTTGATGAAGAAAACGTCGCCCACCATCAACAGGGCTGCGATCAGGACCATCAGCAAGAACCACCCAACCTCTCTGACGAGTCCGCCGAGGTCGAAACTCGGAACCGTTTTGTTCGACCGATACATCACGAACACCGCAAACAAAACGGCTGTCGTGAAGGCAGTCGCGAGACATAACTGACAGAACTCACCTAGTGCGAATACTTGATAAGAGAACAGGAAGAGCGCGTAGCAGATGCCGATCGCGGTCATGATGAACCCTGCGAGCTGGAGCTTCCGAACCCGCTCGTCCCTCACCAGGATCGAGCTGAAGCTGAGCACCGCGATCACCCCGTAAAAGAAAAAGCCGTAAACGATGTTCGATATCCCGAACAGCTTTCCGGCGTCGCTGGAGACGACCGCGGCACACTCGACGGCGCCCGCGTCGGCGAGATCGGATAGCCCCAGACAGCCCCGCGAAAATCCACGCTCCGATTGAATCCACAAGTGGATCGTCAACAGGGTCCCGAAAAGCGCAATGCCGAAAATCAGGCGATTGAACAGGCGAGCGCGGTCAGTACTGCCTCCCGGAGCCTTCTTCTTATTCTTGTCCGATCCTGCCATACTGTTCCATGGGTTAACCTCCAGGACACCGAATATAGTCCTGTCGACAATTCATAATTGGGGGCCGGAGCAGCTGCTACGTCTGAATCACACCGGTGGAGAATTCCCTTTCCTCGTCGTTGTGGTTGGCCATTTCGATGCCGGTCGCGATCCACCGGCGCGTATTGATCGGTTCGATGATTTCGTCGACCCACAGCCGGGCAGCAGCGAAGAGCGGATCGGTCTGCGCCTCGTATCGGGTCTCGATCTCGTGCAGGAGATCCGTCTTCTCATCCTCCGACAGCGTCTTGCCCGACCGTTCGAGCTTTGCGACCTGGATCTGGAGTAGTGTTTTTGCGGCCTGGCTGCCACCCATCACGGCAATGCGTGCGGTCGGCCATGCCCAGATCAGCCGCGGATCATAAGCGCGCCCGCACATCGCATAGTTGCCCGCCCCGTAAGAGTTGCCCACGATGACGGTGAACTTCGGGACAACTGAATTTGCGACCGCGTTAACCATCTTAGCGCCGTCTTTTATGATGCCTCCGTGCTCGGCCCGGGTGCCCACCATGAACCCCGTCACATCCTGCAGGAACACGAGGGGGACCTTCTTCTGGTTGCAGTTCATGACGAATCGCGCGGCTTTATCGGCGGAATCCGAGTAGATGACTCCTCCGACCTGCATCTCACGCTGAGCCGATCTCACGACCAGACGCTGATTGGCAACAATGCCGACACTCCACCCGTCGATCCTTGCGTAGCCGCATAGAAGTGTCTTCCCGTAGTTCGATTTATAGGGTGTCCAAGAGTCCGCGTCGGTCAGGCCCTCGATGACGCGCATCATGTCGTACGGCTGGCTGCGGTCTGCCGGCACGGCGGCTCGCAGCTCGTCGATCGAAAGCGAGGGTTCTGTGGCCTCGGTTCGTGCGAATCCGGCCAGTTTCGGACGACCGAGATGGGAAACGAGCGACCGAATGGTGTCGAGGCACTCGCGATCATCCTTCATCAGGTAGTCGGTGACGCCGCTGATGGATGAATGAGTGGCCCCGCCGCCTAGCGTCTCGTTGTCGGTCGACTCCCCGATGGCCGCTTTCACGAGAAAAGGCCCGGCCAGAAAGACCGAGCCGGTGCCGTCTACAATGAGGGCCTCGTCGCTCATTATCGGCAGGTAGGCGCCTCCCGCGACGCAGCTTCCCATGATGGCGGCGATCTGTGGGATACCCTTCGCGGACATCACGGCGTTGTTTCTGAAGATCCGGCCGAAGTGCTCCTTGTCCGCGAAAATCTCGTCCTGCATCGGGAGAAAGACCCCCGCCGAGTCGACCAGATAGATGATGGGGATGCGATTCTCGAGGGCGATTTCCTGGGCGCGGAGGTTCTTTTTCGCCGTGATCGGAAACCAGGCCCCTGCCTTGACGGTGGCGTCGTTTGCGACGATGAGACAAAGCCTCTGGGACACTCGCCCCAACCCCATGACGGTCCCCGCTGCGGGGCATCCGCCCTCATCCTCATACATCCCGTATCCGGCGAACGTCCCGAGTTCTAGAAAGGAACCAGGTTCGTCAAGCAAGCCTTCGATTCGCTCGCGGGCAGTCAGTTTGCCGCGTTGGTGTTCCCGCGCGATGCGTTCCTTACCCCCGCCAAGAGCAATTATTGCGCGAAGCGATTCGAGCCGCCCGAGATAATCCGACGGATCTTCCGGAGCGCCTGAGTCGATTTTGTCGACCTCGCTTCGCCGATTTCTCATGTACCGACGCTGAATGGTTCAGAAGCCCTAAACCCGGCCATAGACAGCCGTCCTGTGTCGGCTCAGCTCGAAGAATGACTCAGACGATCGTGCTGATCTTCTGAATGATTTGCTGGACGTCTTCGCCCGTCTTTTCGTGGATCATGCTGACCATTTCGCGCAGATCGCCACGAGCTTTCTTCATCTCCTTCTCGTCGAAGTCCCCCCAAATGTTCTGAATCTGCGTTTTAATTCTCGACCAGCTCTCTTCCATTCGATCCGTTGCCATAAAAACCCCCCGTGAAATCTCTCAACCCTTGGCGTAAGGGTTTCCGTAACTTATGTGTGATGAGATAGTTCATACTGCTGCGGTGGCACCCCGGTTCCACCCTGCAATCATGCCGCGTCGGGCCTCATGAAGCAAGGTCGTGTCATCACCCTACTGCTGAGCATCCTGGTCGCGATCGCGATCGGCGCAGTTCTGTTCGCCCTCCGGGGGGTCCTCCTTCCATTTGTCGGGGCCGTGCTTCTCTCCTATCTGTTCAAGCCGATCGTCTCCTGGGCGAACAGACGAAACATTCCGATCGTGGTGTCGCTGATTGTCGTCATCCTCGTCGTGATCGTGATTCTCATCGGCGTGGGCTTAACGCTCTACGGGACGACGATCGCCTTCATTAACGCTTTGCCGCGATACGAAGCGAGGATCCAGGCGATAACGAATGACCTTTTTACGTATGTCAGACACGTCGGGGCGACGTGGGACGTCGACGTGTCGGAATATTTTACTCGGAATCCGCTCGACGTCGCGACGTTCGCAGATTGGCTTCAGTCCGGCTTCTCATCGTTCCTGGTCGTATTCGGCAACGGGTTCATCGTCGTCCTCTTCCTCCTGTTCATCCTGGCGGGCACAGGGACGCTGGCGCCAAAGATCGCTGCCGCGTTCTCGTCAGAACGGGCAGAGACGCTCTACCAGATCGCGAGGAACATTGACATACAGATCAAGCAGTACTTGGTGACGAAGGCCCTCGTCAGCCTGCTGACAGGCGTGATCGCGACGGTCATCCTTCTGATAATCGGAGTCGATTTCCCGTTCTTGTGGGGATTCCTGACGTTCTTGCTGAATTTCATCCCGAATTTCGGGTCGATCGTCGCGACGATGTTTCCGGTTGCCATCTCGCTGCTTCAGTTCGGCACGTTCTTGGAGCCGATTCTGGTCCTCGTGCTCCTTATAAGCAACCAGTCCATATTGGGCAACTTCCTCGAGCCGCGGATCGTGGCGTCGAGCCTCAACCTGAGTCCACTCGTGGTGCTCTTCTCTCTGATTCTCTGGGGCTGGCTGTGGGGCGTCTGGGGAATGGTGCTCGCCGTGCCCATCACGTCGGCGGTGAAAATCATCTGCGAGAATATCGCTGCGCTGCATCCAGTTGCGGTACTGATGGGCGGGGCGATTCCCAAAGACGTCGAACGTCAAGCGTCCAGCGTCGAACGTCAGTCTGAAGTCCAGGAGTCACCGGTCTGACGGGGTGGAACAAGGTTTACACCCCAGTATGCCCAAACCCTCCTTCCCCGCGCTCAGTTTCCGACAGCTCGCCGGTCGGCTTCCAGGTCACACGCGCGTACCGGGATACGACGAGCTGGGCGATCCGATCACCGCGTCGAATCTCGAACGCCTCGTTGCCGTGATTGACGAGGATCACCTTCACCTCGCCTCGATAGTCGGCGTCGATCGTACCGGGGCTATTTAGAACCGTCACGCCCGCCTTAACGGCAAGACCGCTGCGCGGCCTGACCTGCGCTTCGTACCCGTCGGGCAGGCCGATCTTCAGGCCCGTAGGAATCAGGCCGCGCTCGCCCGGTTGCAGCACAAACGACTCTTCGTGGCCGAGCGCGGCGCGGAGATCCATCCCCGCGCTGTGCGCGGTTGAATAGGCCGGGAGCTCGAGGCCGGACCCGTGCTCCAACACGCTGATCTCGACCGATACGATTTCATGCTCGGATTGGCGTTGTGTCATTTACTCGAGTTTGGATGAGGTGAGTCTCTCGGCCAGGGCATAGGGTCGCGGCATGGTGTCGTCGATGGTGTCCAACGCCGTTTCAAGGATCTCGAGACGCTCAGGCGTCCAGAATCGCTTCAGCCAGCGGCGCGTCACGAGCGTTTCTATGCACCGTTTGAGCCGGTCGCGTCGGAGGTCGACCCAACGTCCGCTTTCGCCCAGAAAGGTTCTGTGGAGTTGAATCTGCTCGATCAGAGTGTGAACGCTACCACCCGGCAGCGCCGTCGACGTCACGATGGCCGGCTGCCACTCCTGCTTCCGGCCGAATCGCATGGCCAGCGAAGACCGCAGCGCCGCGACCAGCGCGTCTGCGTTGGCCCGATCGGCCTTGTTAACGCAGAGAACGTCACCTACTTCCAGAATTCCGGCCTTCATTGTCTGGATCTCGTCGCCGCTTTCGGGCACCAGAACGACCACCACGGTGTCGACGACACGCGAGATGTCAATTTCCGCCTGGCCCACGCCCGCCGATTCGACAATGACCACGTCGAACCCCGCCGCATCGAGGAGATCCACCGATGCCTCCGTCTGTTCACTGAGACCTCCCTGAGCGCCTCTGGTCGCGAGGCTTCGCGCGAAGAAGCGGCCGCCTTCCGGCTGCGAAAGCCGGATCCGATCACCGAGCAGCGCGCCACCCGAAAACGGACTCGACGGGTCAACGCCCAGGTAGGCCACCTGACTCCCCGTAGAAAGGAGGTGCTCAATGATGCGCGCGGCAAGTGAGGACTTCCCAGCGCCGGGCGGTCCGGTCAGCCCAATTCGCCAGGCACGGCCGACTCCAGCGTAAGCCGCGTCCAGTATCCGCTCGTGGCCCTCCGCCCGGTTCTCGACCAGCGTAAGAACCCGGGCCAGGGTTCGCTCATCGCCCTCCTTCAATGAGGCGGCCACCTGCTCGGAATTATCGGTCTGAACTCGACTTCGTACCATGGGTATTGAAACTACTTCAGCGCCATCTCAGTTGTGGAATTCGTTAATAATCAGCCGACTGAGCTTCCAGCCGAGACCCGACCCATAGCAGGCGGCGGCTTATATTGCGTGTTCTTCAAGCGGGCTGCGGCGCATAGGTTGCAGCCCGTTTCATTGATAGCAAAGTTGAAATGACGAAGGTCACTGGACATCCGTATCGAACCCACCACTGCGGCGAGCTTCGTCCCGACGACGTTGGCAAGGAAGTTGTCCTGAAGGGCTGGGTGGATACGCGGCGCGACCTGGGCGGCGTGATCTTCATCGATCTGCGAGACCGATTCGGGCTCACGCAGGTCGTGTTCTCGCCGCAGGATAACCAGGGTGCGCACGACGAGGCGGAGATTCTCCGAAGTGAGTACGTCGTGTCGGTCCGCGGCACGGTGCGCGCCAGGTCGGAAGAGACCGTCAACCCCCGTCTTCCTACAGGCGAAGTGGAGCTTCGTGCAACGGAGCTCCAGTTGCTGAACGCGTCGGAGCCGTTGCCATTCCCGGTCTCCTCCCATGAGGAGAAGCAGGCGAACGTATCCGAGGACCTCCGGCTGAAGTACCGGTACCTCGATCTACGCCGTCCGCGTCTGCAGCGCCGAATCGTTCTCCGACATGAGCTCTACCAGGTAATCCGGCGGTTTTTCTCGCAGCACATGTTCGTCGAGATCGAGACCCCCGTGCTGATGAAGAGCACGCCCGAGGGTGCGCGCGATTACCTCGTCCCCAGCCGGGTGCACCCGGGCCGATTCTACGCCCTTCCTCAGTCGCCGCAGACTTACAAGCAGATCCTGATGATCTCGGGACTCGACCGCTACTTCCAGATCGTGAAGTGCTTTCGCGACGAGGACCTCCGGGCCGATCGTCAGCCCGAATTCACGCAGGTCGACGTGGAGATCTCGTTCGCCACGGAGGATCTGATCATGGAGCTCATGGAGAGCCTCATGCAGACGATCTGGCGAGAAATCCGAGGGGTCGAGCTATCCATCCCCTTCGAGCGGCTCACCTATCGGCAGGCCATCACACGTTTCGGTTCCGACAAACCGGACACGAGGTTCGGGATGGAGATCTGCGACCTGAGCGACGCGTTCCGGGGCTCGCCCTTCCGTGTTTTCGAACAGTGCCTGCAGGACGGCGGCGCCGTCGTCGGGATTCGGGTTCCGGGTGAAGCAACGCGAGGAAGAGGCGCAATGGACCGTCTCGACAAGGACGTCGTGCGTCGCAAGATCGGTGCAGGCGGCTTGATCTACATGAAGGTCGGCGAAGACGGCAGCGTGCAGCCTTCCGTCAAGGGAGACGCCCTGCCCACCGAGTACGTCGATCGCGCGATTGCGGCCATCGACGGTCGTCCGAACGATCTTATACTCATTCTGGCAGGATCAGACCCCAAGGTTTACGAGCAGATGGGCGCGCTCAGGCTGAATATGGGTCAGGAACTGGGCCTCCTCGATGTTCCGGGTACATTCAGTTTCCTATGGGTCAAAGAATTCCCACTCGTGGAGTGGAGCGCGCAGGAGTCTCGCTGGTCGGCGGTTCACCATCCGTTCACGTCGCCTTCGCTCGAGGATATGGGCAGGCTCGCCTCCGACCCCGGAAGTGTCCGCGCCCGGGCGTACGACCTCGTCCTGAACGGAAATGAGATCGGAGGTGGGTCCATCCGGATCCACGACAGGGCGGTTCAATCGCGGATGTTCGATCTGCTTAACATCGGAGCCGAAGAGGCTCAGCGTCGCTTCGGATTCCTGCTCGACGCGTTCCGCTACGGTGCGCCGCCGCACGGCGGAATCGCACTGGGTCTGGACAGGATAACCATGGCGCTTTCAGACACGGAGAACATCCGCGATGTGATCGCTTTTCCCAAAACGCAAAGCGCTCAGGAGCCGATGGTTCAGTCTCCGGATTTCGTCGATGACCGGCAGCTCGAGGAGCTTCACATTCGGGTCGTAAGCCCCGAGCCCACTATCAAGAAATAGAGGCCGGTTTCAGTGGTGAACGTCCTTGTCCACCGAGCGGAGTTTGGCCTTGTATCGCAAGATCTGTCGCCGCAATTGAGCAACGCAGCGATTGATCGCCTCCTCGTGCGTTTCCGCGGAATCTCGAGCAGTCAGGATCTGCCGGTAGACGGCGAGTGATATTTCGGCCGATTTCGGCGAGGCCTCCACAGGCTCGTAGTCGAGCACCACGCGCGCATCGGTGATGCCGTCGTAGAACTTCGAGAGTTTGTCGAGCCTTTTAAATGCATGTTCTTTGAGAGATGGTACGGTGTCAAAATGTCGAAACGTGATCTCCGTGCGCATGTAGTCCTCCATGTGACTTGGTTGTGATCACGACATTGTGTTAATAAGGTTACTATGAAATTCCCGTATGAGTTTCAAGCGGAAATGTGAATTGCCTTTCCGCCCTCCAGGAATTCGTGCAGGTACCGATCTTCGAGTCGTTTCATTTCCTGTTTTCCCTCGTCGGTGTCATCGCGGCGACCCGACAGATGCAGCAGTCCGTGCACGGTGTATCGCCATACTTCATCCGTGTAGCGGACCCCGAACTCGGGTGCTCGTTCTGCCGCCGTATCGAGATCGACGTAGATCTCGCCGTCGATCGGACCGACCCCCGGCGTCTCCCGCAGATCGAACGCGATGACGTCGGTGGTGTAGCTTCGTCCGAGGTGATTTCGATTCAGCCGTCGAACGGTCTCGTGGTCGGCAAACACGATGCTCAGCGCGTCGACGGAGATGCGCTCGCCCTCCGCCACAATCTGCATCAGGGTACGGATCGGCTGGAAGGCCACGCGCCGCGTGCGATGGGATACGTTGACCTCGATTGGGTCTTTCACGCGCAATCGAAGGGGGCCGGCCCCAAGAGAGTCAGTTGAAATCGTTGAAAAGATTCTCGGTCATCGACAGCGCTACGCTGCTCATCATGATCTCCGAAGGAAGCTGCGTGAAGTCGGCGGTCAGCAGCCGGTCGTCGACGCTGGCATACAGGGAGCAGCCTGACTCCCGCTCGACCACGAGTCCGTTGGTCGAGCCGCGTTGCCTCGAGAAGAAGATCACCTCGCCCAACTCCTCGCTTGCGATGAACCCGGTGCAGCCGTGGAGCTGGAGAAACGAGTTGGCCGCGTAGACTGAGACGAGGGTGGTGGGCTCATCGGCAATGTCTTCCGGAAGGACAACGTTCCCGCAGATCTCAAGGGCGAGCTTTCGCCCGCTGGCTTGGTCGGTGAGGCGATAGCGTACGACGTTCCCATCGCGTTCCGTCTTGGTTCCCAGAACTGCCGAGATCCGATCGAAATCCTTGTCCGAAAACTGGAAAGACATGTTCGAGAGATAATTGCTTGGGGCTGATCGAAAATAGGTTGCGACCGTGGCAGGCGCAATAAAACCTCATCGCGACTCGACAAGGGTGTCGCCGCCCGAAACAGGGTCGGGACGCCGCGCCAGTCCGCCGTACAGCGCCCGAAGCTGCTCCTCCGATTGGGCGACCGACGTGTCCCCTGCCACGTCGCCAATCTGCCGTGAGAACTCGGATGCGCGGTCGAAGTCACCGTTCCGGAAATAGGACACCTGGATCATCTGGATGAACTGCTGAAGCTGCTGGACGTCTCGCTCGGTTTGCGCGCGGGCCAGCCGGTCGAGGAGAAGCGGCTGTGCGGCGTCGAGAGCCGTCCTTACCCATTCCGGCGCGTCGAGCGTCTCGAACGCGCGGGCCAGGCTGATGGTCGAGTAGATATCGCCCGGGATTGTCGTAAACGGCACTTTCTCCATCAGAGAAACCAGCATCTCACGACCTTTCTCCGCTTCACCTGCCACCGCCATCTGCTCGGCTACATGAGAGAACGTCAGGCGGTAGTTGTCGATCATCCGCCGGATGTTCTCATCGAAGTGAACGCCCGGATCGTTGAGATTGGTAAATCGGAACCGGTGGAATCTTTCGTAGGCGAGATCCGGAATCACGCGCCCTTGAAAGCCGTAGTCCTGGGGGATCGGAACGACCCGGTAAGCCAGGCCCTCAGCCTGGAAGTAGTTCTGAAGATCGAGCTGGCCGTCGCGACTCGTCGTGTTGGCGAAATAGATTGGACGCTCCCAGTCCCGCTTCGCATTCTCGATTATCATATCGAGAGCCGCCTGATCCGCCACGTAAAGCATGTTGAACTGGTCGGAGTAAGGCCTGCCCTCAAATCTCCATGTCATCGGGCTAACGACCAAATCCTCGTCGACCGGTCTCACCACGCCGTTCGACTGCGACTTTATAGTGTCCAGCCTGACCGGAAGCCTGATTTCCTGCGGCTGCCAGGGAACGACGGTCAGCTGATCAAGCTGCTGGTCGGAATATGACATCGCGATGGGCGCCGAGTCGCGCGACCACTGATCTCTGAGCTGGCGGATGTACCATTTCGTGTTCAGCAGGGAAAGGCACACGACGCGAACGTCCTGCCGAACCCCCTCCACCTCCTGCATATACCAGAGTGGAAAGGTGTCGTTATCGCCGTTGGTGAAGAGGATTGCGTTGGGCTCGACGCTCATCAGCAGGTTGTAGGCGTAGTCGGTCGCAACGTACCGGCCCGATCGGTCGTGATCGTCGTAGTTCTCATACGCGACCCAGAGGGGGATGAACATCAGAACGCCGAAAGTGATCGCCGCTCCCGCCGTCTGAAACCTCTTGGCGTTTTCCCTCAACCGTTTGAGTCCGTCGGCGGCCAGCTCGAGTAAGCCCGTAGCTCCCACCCCTATCCAAATGCTGAATGCGAAGAAGCTGCCGACGTACGAATAGTCTCGTTCGCGCGGCTGCATGGGCGTCTGATTCAAGTACAGGATGACCCCGACACCCGTTACGAAGAACAATACCCCGACCGCCATGGCGCGCCGCCAGTCCCGCGAGAAATGGTACATCATCCCAAAAAGGCCGAGAAGGAGCGGAAGGCCGAAGTATACGTTGTACGCCGCGCGCTCGCTCGGAGAGCGTACCGACAGCGACGTCTCCGGCGGCTTGAAACCGGCCGTCCATCCGGCATCCTGCTCGTCGCCTTCCCTACCGACGAAGTTCCACATGAAATAGCGGACGTACATGTGGTTGAGCTGGTAGTCCGTAAAGAACTCGAATTCCGACGCGTACCGCGCATAGAATGACTGATGCGCAGGCATCGGCGAGTGCATCCGCGGGAACAGGTCGGTCGTTCCGTACTGTTCGCGTTTCAGGTAGGAAACGATGGCCTCCAGCGTTTCAGGATCGTTTTCATCGATGGGTGGATCCGAGGCGCTGCGAATAAAAATGATGCCGTACGTGGAATATCCGATCAGGATCGCGGCGAAACTGATCGCCGCGAGATTGGCCAGCGGCATCCTGTTCTTTTGAGTGTAATAAATCGCGAGGATGACGAGCAGCGAGACGCCGGCGACGGCAATCACGCCCGAGTTGATCGCAAGCGCAAGCGTCGGCAGCCACAGAATGACGCCCGGGTAGACGACAAAGAAACAGAGTGAGGCGATGATGCCCGTCAGAATCAGGCCTTTAAGCCGCGTTGCCGCCGTCCATTCCGGCCGGTCGAACATGTCGAAGAAAATGATCAGCGCGACGAAGAAAACGGAAAGAACGTTGAGCAGGTGTATCCCGATCGCGAGGCCGAACAGATAGGCGATGATGACGATGTACCGGCTCGTAATAGGTCCGAACCCAAACCTTCCCTGGATGGACCCATGGGCGCGCTCGTGCCGGATGTGAACGCTCCACTTCATGATCAGCCAGACGACGATCGCCGTGAAGAAAATCGACAGCGCATAGACCTCGGCCTCCACCGCGTTGAACCACTGGGAGTCGGTCGCGGCAAACGTGAGGGCGCCGATCATGCTTCCGCCGAGGACGGCGATCTGATCGCGCATCGTCCAGCTCGTGCTGTCACCCTTCCACTCTTCGACGAGGTGCACTATGATCAGAAATACCAGGAGGACTGTCGCGGCGCTGGCGAGGACCGACATCAGGTTGATCGACAGCGCGATGTAGGCCTGGGGAACGAACATCGAGAAGACGCGGCCCAGCAGCATATAAAACGGCGCGCCGGGAGGGTGCGAGACCTGCAGACGGTTCGAGATAGCGATGAACTCTCCACAATCCCAAAAGGACGCGGTCGGAGCGACCGTGCTTCCGTACAGCACGAGGGCGTAGAGAAAGACGAGACCGGCGGTCAGTCTGTTCAGTAGTGTTCGGTCGTTCATGCGTTCACGTAATGCGCCATGACCTGACGCGTGCTCGAGGATCTGAGGTCAAGAATCGCCTCAACGATGAATGCCCCGTCCGTGTTTCTTGTCGGGGATGATATCGAGAGCCCGGCCTGGGTGGTTATGGGCTTGAAACCACGATGACGAACTCTCCTCGAATGCTGGGCTGGACCCTGAAGTGCTCCAGGACGTCGGCGCACCGTCCTCGGATCGTCTCCTCGAACTTTTTGGTCAGCTCCCGCGAAACGGAGACCTGCCTGTCGGGGCCGGCATGCGAAACAAGGTCGGTGAGGGTCCGGATGAGCCGGTGCGGCGATTCATAGAGAATCGACGTTCGATCAGCCGATGCGAGCTCAGCCAGCCGGCGCGTCCTGCCCTTCTTCGACGGAAGAAATCCCTCGAATGCGAAACGATGGTTTGGAAGACCGCTGAGGACGAGCGCCGGAACGAAGGCCGTCGCGCCGGGAAGCACCTCGAACGGGACTTCGGCTTCCAGCGCGGCCCTGACGAGAAGAAAGCCGGGATCCGAAATCCCGGGAGTCCCTGCGTCGGTGATGAGCGCCACCCGGTCGCCGGCAAGAACACGTTCTATGAGCACGCCCGCCTTCTTCCGGGCATTGTGCTCATGGTAGCTCGTGGTTGGCGTGGATACTTCATATCGATCCAAGAGCACGCGCGACGTGCGCGTGTCCTCGCACGCAATCAGATCGGCTTCCTTCAGAATGCGGATCGCCCGTAGCGTGATATCCTCCAGGTTGCCGATCGGCGTCGGCACAAAGTGCAGTCGCGTCACCTCCATTTCCATCGCCTGTTTCTCAGATCCATGCTGACCACGACCACAAGAACGACCGCGGCGCTGCCAATGAGAATATTGGCGGCCCACATTCCAACCCACGGTTCGAGAAAGCCGCGGTCGGCCAGTTTCTCACCTTGGACAAGCGATATCCAGTAGATCATGAAGATGCCGATCGACATCGCCGAGACGATCCCCAAGCCGCCTTTACGAACGCGCAATCCGAGCGGCACCCCGATCAGGACGAACACCAGGCACGCTACGGCGATCGAAAACTTCTTGTGGATCTCTACGCTGAACCGGCTCGCGCGACGAAGCGAGTAGCGATGGACCGACGCAATGTCCTGGACGCGGTTCCGATGCGAGCGGAGGACGGAGATCGCCGACTCGATTACTTCGAACTCGGTCTCGACAGCGTCGGCGCCCGCCACCGACGCGTCGGTGGCCGACGAAGTGGCGAAAGGCGCATCATCGAAGTTGGTGAGCTCCTTTCTCAGGTCTTGAGTCTGGCGCTCGACGGTGTGCTCAAGCGAGTCGACCACCGCGATCATGACGCTCGTCTTGGTCGTGCGGTCCGATCGTGACGTCGACGTCAGGTCGCTGCGCCCAAACGCGGAATCCGACAGATCGAGCGGCACGCGGTATCTGCGAAAGGCCATCCGTTCGTACTGCTGCTCGGCGCCCGGGACGAGCCGGTGCATCTCACCATCCTCCAGCACCAGGTCGATCTCCATGCCTCGATTCAATGCTGCGAGATGACCGCGCTTCGCGGCAATGGTCACCTTGCCAGTCGCGTCGTCGGAGTAGTCGAACACGGTGATCCCCTCGAGGGAGTCGGTCTCCTGGTCTATCGATACCACGCGGATGCTGTACCCGTCGACGCCGTCGTAGAACACGCCGGGCTCGAGCGCGAAACCTGGTTTGGCCTGCCGGATGTCGAACCAGAGCGACTTCGCCCTGTAGTTGGACTCAGGGAGAACCTCGTTGTTGAAATACATCATACCGGCCACGCACAGCAGCGACACGGCCCATACCGGCCATGAAATTTGGGCGAGGGAGATGCCGCTGCTTTTCATGACGCGGTAGTAGCCGGACTCCGAGACCCGGCCAAACACAGCCAGCGTCGCCACCAGGACAGCCATCGGCACCGCGAGCACGACCATGTAGCCAAGGTTGTAGACGATGATCTCGGCGATCACGAACCCTGAAAGCCCCTTGCCGACGAGGTCCCGAAGGTG
>DATKEJ010000291.1:0-12434 GCA_035512315.1 Rhodothermales bacterium
GACCGGCGGAGTGTCACCCGTTCCGCTCGTCTTTGCTGCCGGTGTTCGAGAGGATTCGAAGGTTCGGTCTCCGTCGGCGTCCACCTGGAGCGGCGTGTCGTCTGCCGACCCTCCGGCTTCCAGGCGAAAGGTCATCCTTCCACCCTCCTCCAGGGTCTCGGGGAGAAAGAGCATATGGTCGCGGTTGACGAAGTCCCTCACCCTGCTTCTGGAGAAACGGACCTCGACCTGCTCCAGCACCGATTCGATACTGACCGTGTACTCACGATCGGCCGGCAGCGAGATGACGGCGCCGAACTCGCTCTCCCAGAACCCCACTTCGGGAAGCTCGTGGGCCATCGCCCGGTACTCTGAAGGGGAACGAGAGCCCTTCCGCTTGCCTGAGAGATCCTCCACCCACACGGCGACGGGCCCGGAGGCCGAGACATAGACGACCTCCCGTTCGGAGCCGTCCTCGGCAAGGGCTACTCCCGTTTTGCCTGCCGGCGCGCCCGGTACCTCGTACGAAGACGTCAAGATCTCAACCATGCGCTCGAGGCTTCCCTTGCCGGAGAGCGAACTCGCACAGGCCGGGTCCATGAGGCCCGAATGGTCGCACGGGTAATACTCGAACTCCTCGATCCATGGGCTTTCGTCCACACCCGAAAAGTCGGTCGCTCCGACAACGGCGTCACGGCCGAGCGTGGCGCTCACCATCGAGACCGTCTTGTCTCCCAGGCCCAGTAGCGGCGCCGTACGCTCGCGGAAAGCTCGATGGCGATCGGTGTCACCGGCTTCGGAGCGCGTCGTCTGGCTTTCCCAGACCATCTCGGGTCCCGGAGCGAGACCCCACCCGACGGTCGTCGAGGCGGCCAGCCGGCCCACGATACGGAAAACGTGCGGTGGACCGGAGAACGTGCGCCAGTCGTCGATCAGGTTGTGCACCTGGTCGAGCTGTTCCTGCCAGAGCTGCGTATTGCGGTAGAGGCCCCAGGGAATCCCGTCCGCGTTCGTCTTTGTCCTCTTCAGAAAGTCCAGGGTCGCCGTGTGCGTCGGCAGCGCTACGCCGTACAGATCGACGAGATAGCTTCCCCCGTCGGTCAGGTCTTTCGACGCCTGCCAGTAGGCGCGACCCGGCATCAGGCCCCACGCGCCCGGAACGTTCCTGGTCATCTTGATCATATCGCCCCAGGCCACGTCCCCGAAGGCCGGATCCGACTCCTCGTAGCCGAAAATGTAGCCTCGCGTATGGGCCGCCCCCGCCTGCGGCGTGCCGAGGTAGGGCGTGCCCATCGTGACATAGCGGTTGACTTTGTCGCGGCTCTCTGCCGCGTACTTGCGAACGTAGACACTGCCGATCAGCCCCCCGTTGGAGTGCGCCACCAGATCGACCTCGCACGAACGTGCGATATACTGGTCATCGCTGGTAAGCCGATCGACCAGATCCCGCAACTGATCCGCAAGTCCGAATGTGCTATAACGCCAGTCGTTGGGAAAGCGCCAGACGTCGATAGCGTCTTCGTAGGCATTCGTGGGGTCTCCGGGAAAACCGTTCGCGGCCAGGTATCCGAATACCGGGCCGTAAGGCAGGGAGATCGCGCTGAAGTTCTCGAGCACTTCGGTTGCATCGAGCTCTTCGATGCTCGCCCCCAGATCGTCCATTCCCAGTCGGGTGAGTCGCTCATTCTTCTCGTCGTCGCTGAGCGTTGTGAGTGGAACCCATAGCCGGGTGCCGTCCAACGCCTTCAGCCACGTGCCGCCGATGCCCGGCAGCATGATCACCGGCCGGCGAAGCTGCGAAAGCTCCGACGTATTACCCTCGGCGTCAATTGCAGAAAGCGCAACCTGCGTCCCCGCGGGCAGTTCGACGGCGATCGTGAAGAACCCGGATGGATCGGCTTCGCCGCGCGCCTCGGGGAGTACGCGCCGGGCAAAATACCGTTGCCACTCGGGCAGAGTGGCCTCGACACGATAAACAATAACGGTCGCTCCCGGGCGTGTTCTGCCCGTGATCTGTGACGCCGTAAGACTGAGCACACGGGGCGGGGGCATATGGGCATTGGCCTGACCGGCGCCCGATCCGTGCCAGGAGGTACACGTCGGGCCGTCGTCGTCCAGATCGATGGGCAGGCGCAGGTCCATGAGATCTCCCTCCATGGAATAGGGCCACATTTCCAGGACGTTTTCGAGCACGCGCACGCCGCGCGTTTCACCTCCCGTGATGTGCACGCCGCCGGCGATGACGTTCCGGCTATCCTCCAACTCTCCGCCGATGGTGACGTCGGTCGCGCCGCCCGTCACCAGCACGCCGCCCGCGGCGTTGAGCTGCAGGTCGTCACTGTCCGCGGCGAATCCGATTCGGCTGCCCTCGAGTCGATGGCCGGATCCGCCCTCGAACACGACGCCGTAACCGTCGAAGCCGTTGATCACGAGGCCGCGAACGACGCCCGTCGCGTCGAGAAAATGGAGACCGTTCGCTCCCGTGCCGGCCGAGGCCCCGTCGATTACGATCCTTCCTGTCGGCTGATTCGATAGATCGAACTCCAGAGGGACTGTGATCTCAGGCAAGGCCTGCGAGACCGTGATCACGGGCGAGTCCGCCTGATCGCCGGAGGCCGCGCCGGTCTTGGACGCTCCTTCATCCTCTCCAATCTGAATCCGAATTGCGGCTGAATCGCCGAGCGCATTGAGCTCCTGAATCGCGGCACGCAGCGTGCACTCACGGGTCAAGCCGCCTGAAACCTCGACGAGGTGTCCCGTGTAGCAGATCCCGTCACCAACCCTGGAGTCCGAAGCATCGCCCGTACTGTTGACGATAAGCGGCGGCTTGCACTCCCCGTTAACCATGGGCTCGGTGCAGTAAATGCCCAAACCGTAATCCCTGTGGATGCCGCCCCCCTCGTAACGTATCACGCCGGAAATAGGGAAAGGGGGCGCCACCCAGAGTTCATTGAGCCAGTGCAGGTCGGTGGGTACCGCAGAGAAGGCTTCCTGAAACGAGACCCCGTCAGAGCTCCACGAGACGTTTACGGCCGAGATCCCGCTGAGCTGGGCTCGAACCTCGACCGGCCCTCCCGCAGGCCCGACTACAGGCTGGCCAATGATCCCGACGCCGCAGGCGCCGTCGAGACGCAGTACGCGCTCGTCGCTCTGCCAGACAGTTCCGTCAGGGCCAAGTGGAATCGCGTTCTCCGTAAAACCTTCTCCGACCGCAGCGCCTTTTTCCTGTAGCCAGGCGCTAAGTAATTTCGATCCGGTGCCGGTCCCCGGCCAGACGCCCGGAAGGCTATAGCCGAAGTCTGTAGGAAGGTCCCCGTATATGGTCCCGTCGTTGAGGACCCCTCTCGGGCTTCCATCCCCGAGCAGCTGCACCTGGTCGGGCGCCGACCAACGGTAGACCTGTCGGTCTTTCGTGGTTCCCTGTCCGTCGAGCTCGACGGCAGTTCCGGTGAGGTACGTACCGTTGGGCGATATGCCGGTAATGCCGACGCCGGTGAAACGGGCAGGAAATCCGACGTCCGTTGGGGCAAAGGGTTTCCATTCATCGGAGGAGGACGTCCAGTACACCAGCACGCAGCAATGGATCTCGTTGGGTTCCCACCCCCAGGCTTTCGAGCCGTCGGAGGAGACACCCCGGACGGTAACGCGGTTATCCGAACCGCCCAGATACGTGGTTCCCGCGCCCGACCAGCGGTAGGCGCGAAGGATGTCCCGCTGTTTCTCATCCTTTCCGAAATGCGCCGATCCGATGACGGCGCCGGCGTCGGTCACAAAGGTCGCTGCGTGCGCTTCCGCACCGTCTGGAAAACCGATCGGTACTACCGCGCCGGTTGAGGGATGCCAACGCTCCCACTTACCGCTCGCCGCGAATGCGATGACATAAGACCCATTAGGCGAAGGATAAACGGTGTGATTGGAGCCGGGCTGCTTTTGCGAGAGCGGCGGTGCGGGGTTGGGCAGTGCCATCACGCCGCCCGCTTTCGTCCACTGGAAGAAACGCGGGGTTGGATCCTGGTAGGTTGCCCCGTAAGCGATCAGGGTCTTCCCGCTGTTCACATATGCAATGCGTGCGATGGAAGCGAAAGCCATCTCATCCTGCAGAGCGACGAAAAGGTCCTGCACACAGGCTTGCGACTGAACCGCGGACGGGGCGCCGGCAATCGCAATGATGATCAAGAGCGCGAAAAGGCGGCGCCTCCTGTATCGAGGTGAGCGCGTGTGTGTTTCCATGGTGGATGGGAATTTGTCTGATAAGATTCTTATTACCGGGGAGGCTCACCTCCCGTACGAACAAAACCGTCGTCTTTTCGAATTCCGCCTGCAGCGGGCTGAGGACGGAATACTTACTTCCCCGGAGGAAGAGTCAAGCGAGCTGGGCACGGAACGACCTCGCCGGCAATCGCTTTCCCCCTTCCGCGCCAGGGTTGGTTTGCCGGTCGATGCCCCCGAAATCACTTCCAAGCACGCTGTGATCAGTCCGACCACACCGGGGTATGTTCCCGTAGTCTGGTTTGATTCGAGCGTTCCAGCCACCCCTGCTTCCTGGCCGTCAAGAACTGAGGAGTGGAGAATGGTAATCACTGGTCGAGATGGCGTGCAATAGGTCGCTAAAAAGAAACCGGGGCGGCTTGGAGCCACCGTTTGCCGTGCCCAATATGGTCTCATCCCTACGACAACCAATCGCACATTGGCACTGACGGCCATCTCGAGTTCGAGTGGGTGACAGACAAGTTCGGAGCGGCGGGTAGAGAGCGTAGGTCCAACCCGACCTGGGGCGACCTCAACGGCGACGGCGACTTGGACCTCCTGACGAACCTGGAACCGACCGGCGATCCCTCCGTACATTGGTAAGACAATATCTTACACATGGAAACAAGAGTCTCTACGAAAGGACAGATCGTCATCCCGGCGAGGATCCGTGAACAAGATGAAATCAGGGCCGGGCAGCTATTCGAGGTCGAGAGGGTCGATCGGGGCGAATATCGCCTGGTGCGTAAAGAAGACGCGCCCAATTCAGGCGTGATCGACTGGCTTGTCGCGTGTCCCGTCAAAGATTATTTCGTTCCAATCGAATCGGAGTCAACCGACGAGTTATGAGGATACTCGTCGATGCGAATGTCCTGAGCGAGACTACGCGTACAAGCCCCAATCCAGGCGTCGTCGACTGGCTTCGCGACTACGAGCGGATGATGGTCGTCGATCCGATCATCCTCGGCGAAATTCGATTCGGCATCGACCTTCTTCCCCGTAGCCGACGGCGATCTCAACTCGAAGAATGGTTTGATCACGGCGTGGCTCGTATCGCGTGTTTACCCTGGGATGCAGCCACGGGGATACGATGGGCCGGACTCCTGGCGGAGCTGCGCCGGAAGGGCCTCGCGATGCCCATAAAGGACTCGATGATCGCTGCGACGGCCCTGCGCAACGGACTTACGATCGCCACCAGAAACGTCGGAGACTTTGAAAAGGCAGGTGTCGAGGTGATCAACCCGTTTGCCCCATGACGCGGCGAGAGCGGACTCTCCCAACTTCCCCGGCCGGCCTCGTGAAGCAGCGATTTTGGGACAGGCATCCAGCCAGAAAAGTCCGATGACGGCCAGAGTGCTCAGACGAACGCCAGAATCGGCACGACCCCGTGCAGGACGATGCCGAACACGACCGCCGCGCGGAAAGTCCCCGCCTTAAGTCGTGGAGCCGACGATCGAAGAACAATCACACTCAGCGGGATATAGATCAACAGTCCTGTAACAACCCCGGGCGAGTAGAGTCCGAACCCCGCCGTTGCGAGCGCATGCAGGATGCCGTTTAACCCGAGCAGCGCGGCAAGCGACACGGAGAACATGCCATCTTAGGACTACGGATTGCCGCGATCGCTCCGATCAGGAAGACGACGAAGACAGTGGCATTGATGATCATGAAACGCGCGGCGCTGATATCGTAGCCAAGGGCGACCGGAGTCCACTCCAGAAACCCACCGAACCATTCTTCCGCCAGATGCACGAGGAACGCAATGGGAAGAAGGATTGCGGCGGGGTGGGCGGCCAAGGGTGTCTCGAGCGTTGGAGCGTTCACTGGAGTTCTCGTCTGCGATTCCACGATTGAGGTTAGATACTCTCCGTCGTCATCGATAGGCGGTGCCGCGTACGTCGTCCTCATGTCGGAGGGCGTCGAGAATACCCGGAATCTCGAGGAATCGAACGATGAGCAGCAACAGGGTGACAGCCGGCCAATCGAACCAGCGAAGATACTTCCGGCCTATCCGAACGCAATGCCGCGCCTCGATTGCCATTTTCCTGAGATGGATTCCCAGAATCGTGGACATGCGCTTGCTCGCCGCCAACGTCGTGTGTTGAAAACCTCGATTTCGGCGTAGGTCGCGCTCCATCTTCCATCCAAACGCATGGGTAGACACTGCTCGGGGCTCGAAGAAAAGCACGTGACCATCCCGGTTGATCTGGTTGACACGTAGGGCAGCAGAGATAAACGGTGAGTTTGCCTCGGGGTATGGATACCGCTCGAGCAGCTTGCGCCTGTAAAGGGCGCCGTTGTTGGAGAGGCCCTGGGTAGGACCTGTGTGTCCAAGATCCATGTACGCCCGGTCCAACAGCGTGAAACAGCGCCTCCAGAGGCTGCTCGCGCCGTAGGTCGTCTTACTGCTCACGGCAGAAACTTCCGGATGCGCCCGGAGAACGTCAACCAGAACTCGCAGCCACTCCGCGTTCAGCCTGCAATCTGCCTCAATTATCGCGACGAGGGGCGACGACGTTACGCTCACTCCGTGATCTTTGAGCTCTGCAGATCGGGTCTCCGGAGAAAAAACGACTCTGAGGTTTGGGACCATCGTATCGAGATCGGGCGGCAAAGAACCCCGCAAGGCATCGTTCTCGACAAGGACTACTTCGAACGGTTCTTGGAAATCCTGGTTTGCCAGGGACGTCAGAATACTGCGTTCGTCCGTCCAGGATTTTTGATGACCCGGCTCGCCGTTGTAGTCCGAAACCACGACGACGCTGACCTCATGCCCCATCCTTCGGCACCACATTAAAGTGACCAGCTAACGCGCGGTAAGATAACCAGCTGCACGGGGCCAAAGTGGCGACTCTGGTCACTTTTTCACGCGTGACAGTGTGAATGCACCCGAAAGCGTTTCCCGGCATGCTTGGCGTTCGACGGGCCACGGCGTCCGATTGGGAGCACGGAAAGAAGAACGTCTCCCCGATGGCTCAGAGGCTCCTGGATGATCTCGTCGAGCGACTCGACAGATGAACGAGAAACGAGAAACGCTAAACGAGAAACGCTAAACGAACGCAAATCGCTAGGCCGGATGGACGACCGGAAGCCGGACCTCCGGACTTCGTTTCACCGATACCGTCTTTTCAGCTCCGCGATTACCGCCATCCGGATGTCACCGTGCGAATCGATTTTCGTGATCCTCGGATCGTCGAACGTCAGGTAGCCGAGGCCCCGCTCTCGACCGGATACGAGAAAATCGTTGACCGCCACCCGGTACTTGTGTCTCGGGAGCAGCAGCTCATCGCCTACGCGCCAGAAGACACCGTCCTGCGCGGCGCCGTCGACCTGCAGGAATCCGCCCGCGCCCTTGTTCTCGACTCCCTGGGTCAAGACCGAATCGAGGAGTCCGCCGGTCATCTCCACCGTCAATATCTCGCCCCCGAACGGCAGCACGCGGATGACATCGTACTCGGTGACCAGACCCGGCGGCAGCACATCGTCGATTCGTATCGAACCACTGTTGAAGATTGCCAGGTCCACATCCCCCGCCGCACTCCGCATCCCCTGGGCAATGAGCTTCGTCAGTGCGGACGGCTGATTCCGAACGACAGCCTCCCTCCCGTCCAGTGGCTCTGCGATGGTCACAACGGGCGCCGCCGGATCGAACCCACCGCTCCTGAAACCGTCCCACGCCCGGTCGAGCCATTCATTCACGATCGCAGCGGTAGCCGGATCATCCTCGATTTGATCGGTGATGAGCTCCAGGTCGATATTGATAGCGAGAGTGGAGCTGTCGAAATCGTACCGCAGCCGGTGAACGTACACCGAGCGTACGTTGGCATCGGCCTTCACGATCGGCGTCATGTCCGGCCCTCGCCATAGCTGCACGTTCTCGTGCTCGTGGCCTCCGAGGATCAGATCAAGCTCCGGAACTTCCTGCGCGAGCCCGACATCCTGCGCGAGCGCCAGATGCGTCAGGGCAACGAGGATGTGCACGTTCGGGCGCAGCAACGCAGCCTGTCGTTTCACGACCTCAGTGTAGTCCTCGTACGAAACGTACTCTGCTTGATTGAACGGTGCAGTAACCGCAATCACGCCGATTCGGAGGGTGTCGCCCGAGGACGGAATCTCGATGATCCGATACGGCTCGGCACCCGGAAACGGCCGGCCGTCGTTGTCGAACACGTTGCCCGAGATGTACACGAACTCCGACTCCGCGATTCTGGATGCGAGCTGGTCGCGACTCAGGTCGAACTCGTGATTCCCGAACGTAACGAAGTCGACGCCCACGGCGTTGAGGACTGCCACCATCTGCTTCCCGGCGAGACGCTCCCCGTCGACTCTGGCGGTGCCAAGCGCGGAGGGGCTGAGGAAGTCCCCCGCGAGCACCGTGAACGTGTTGGGATTTTCGGCGAGGAGTTGCCGGCGAAGCGTCGCTACTCTGGCGAGGCCTCCACTCCTTCCTCCCTCTGCCGGCGTGATTTCGTAGACGTCGTTGATCTGGAGGAGGGTAACTTCGGCGATTCGACCGGACTCAAGCGCCCGCGGGATACCACCGCCGGCATCACTAATCTGCGCCGTACGGGAGCAGCCGGCGGCGACAAGAGTCAGACCGAGTACAAACGAGCGGATGTGCAGGAGGGTCACAACAGGCTTCCAGTTCGAGTGGTTTCTCAACCCGTCAAACTACGTCCAGATGTCGCGGAATGGAAGTTGTCGTGCGCTTGAGACACCCTCATCGGCGTACGAAAACGAAATCCCCGCCCTCGTCTCCGGCGGAGTTGATCGCTCGGTGCAGGGGCGTTGTCCCTCCGTTGTTGACGACCGCTGTCTTCAGCCTGTCAAACAGCCTCTCTGCGGTGAGATAGGCATCCCTGTTCTCGCGCAGGCGCTTCACGAGGTACTCGAGGAAAGCGCTCTTGTCAGGCACTGTTTCATTCGCACCGCTTGTCATCGCCTTGCGACTCAGGAGTCCGTAGATCAGACCGGCGGCCCGTTCCTCGGCGGCGTCTCCGCCCCGAATCAGTACACTGCCGGCGAAGCACGCGTCACTGACCAGCAGGGTGTGGCGCGCGCCGATGGATCTAATGTGATCTCGAATGTCGCTGTTCGAAATCCAATTGGCGCGGTTGTCCTTTTGGGCGTCCACCGGCCACCAGTAGCCCTGGTCTGCGTAGTCATCCTTCTGCCCGTGACCGGCAAAGAAAATAAGCAGGTTGTCGTCTTTGCCCAGGCGCCTCATCTTCAACAGCTTACCGAGGATGTCGCTGCGGGTCGGATTGATCACGAGTTCGGTCGCGGAAGCATCGAACGTGTACTCCTCGGTAATCACCTTCTGGAGACGCAGAGCATCGTCTATTGGATGTTCAAGGTCGGTGATCCTTGAATCCTGATAGTCCTGTACCGCGAACAGGAGGGCATGATATTTCGCGCGCTCGATCGAGGGCTCAATGTCCTCAGCCCGGATGACCCCGCGAGTCGCCTCAGGAGTGAACACACCGAAGAAGACAATCTCATCGCCAGGAAGGAGCCTTTTGGATTCGGACGGAGGGGTGGACTTCCCGGGCATCGGGTCGTAAGTGATTGTATATACGCCGGTTGGGGCCTCCTTGCGACTCCACGAAGCTCCTCGGTCGCGGAAGGTTTCCGGACCCGTCACGGTGAACGAGGCGCCTTCATCGTTGGCGACGACTCGAATCGTGCCGGATACGACCTCATCCAGCGGAGGCGCGAACGACGGCTCGTGGGGGCCGTCGGCCAAAGCAGTAACCTCCGGAGCTTTATGCGACGGCAGCTGCGCGACCCCCCAGTCATTGTCCGCTCCAGGGCCTACTGCGAGATATATGCCGTCGCCCAGGAGCTCAAACAGAAGGCCGTACAGTTCCGACACTTGGAGGGTCCCATCTGTCGGCCCGAAGTCGGCAACATCTTGTGTAAGGGCGCCGACCACGGCCTCGGCAAATACGCTGGTGGGCCCGCCGGAGCCGGGTAGTTCAGCCGTCGCAAGGTTTGCGAGCACCAAGGCAGCGCCGTTCGTGGCAAGTCGCTGATTGGGATCAAGTTCGCTCGCTCCAAGGGCCTGATTCATCATGGCCAGGAACGCAAATGTCTCGGAGTCCGCGCCGAGAAGCACCGTGTTTGTCACAACGAGCTTTTGACCTGCCTCGATGTTGGACAGGTAGGAGGCGACAACGTCGAGGTGCAGGGCCGTCTGATCGAGGTTCAACGGGCTCGACTCCTGCAGGAGCCAGTAGTATGCTCCTTGATCCGAAAGGACGAGCTGTCCCAGAAAAACGAGGAGGAACGTCTCTCCGCGTGCGACGGCAGTCGCCGACCGTTCGAATGCACGCTGAACGCTGGACCTCGAGGCCCCGACGCCCGTGAGCACGGTAACGTCATATCCCGTAGTCTGGAGTGCTCCACCGATGGCTTCTGCGTCCGCTTCAGCGTACTCAAGCGGTAGTACGTACCCCCCCAGACCGCCGTTTGCTCCAATGACGAGTGCGTGCTGGCGCGCCTGGCCTGTCGCCAACTCGGAAACGAGAAGGCAGGATACAGCACAAATGGCCAGGGCGGTTCGCATGGCGTTGAAATCCGATTGACCTCATTCGTGTGTCACCCTGGCGGCAGCTCTGCCCAGGGATGCGGATCGTGGTGATACGGCAATTTTAGGTGAAAATCGGGTGGGTGTCCAGCCACTGGCCCCCGTTTTTGAACATTTTCGTGCGACCAGGCGCCGCTAAATTTCTAGTGGAACCGAATTATGCACCGAATCAATCCCCCGGGCGACAGGAGCACATTCTCGCAGGCGCGACCGAGTCGTTTGAAATAGCGCGATCCCACTATCCGGAATCAAAGCAGCCTGAGGCCGCCCTCCTGGTATCGTGTGCCGTCAGAAAGATGCTGCTTGGCGCGCGCACGGGCGAGGAGATGAGCGGCTTCAATTCCCCGCAGCAGCCGAGTCTCCCGGTCTGCGGTTTTTACGCGTACGGCGAGATTGGACCCCTGGCCGACGGCGCGACGCATTTTCTTAATACAACCATCGTCACGCTGCTGCTCGGAACATGATGACCGAGGACACCTCAGACGAGCTCATCGTGCGACTTCGCAAGGAGAACCTCGTCCTAACGAGGAAAGTCGAGCGGACCGAACGAAACATGCAGCAGCTGCAGTTTCTGAGTGACAACCACTCGCGGCTGCTGCAGGGCGTGATGGTCGAGCTCGAGGCCGAAAAGGAACGGCTCGAGCGGGCGCTGAACGACCTCCGGGAGGCCCAGGAGCGCCTCGTCCAGGCTGAAAAAATGGCGTCACTCGGCCAGCTGACGGCGGGCATCGCGCACGAGATCGGAACCCCCTGAACTTCGTGAACAACTTCGCCGAGGTGGGCATGAATCTGTGCAAGGAGCTGGGCGACGCTGTCGGCGGCGGTGACGCCGGCGAACTTCGCGAACTGGCGGGCGACCTCCGCGGCATGAATACCTGACAGGTCTTTAGACCTGACAGGTTTATAAACCCGTCAGGTTTAAGACCCCTCACTCCTGTCTTCACAAAACCCTGACAGGGGACGGATGGTGCGAATCCCGCTCCTCATCAGCTCGCATCAACCACGCGAATTGCTGTCGCTGCCTCGCAGAATGTCCCTCAGAGCTAGGACATCAATTTGATCTTGCGGGCGCAGCGACTTCGATTTCAGGGCGATCAGGCCCTCGGCATTGAGATACACGACCTCGACGTCGCCTAAAGTGTGCCGTGCCGTAAGCGGAAGCAGATCCTCGTAGGTATTCCCGCTCATGAGCGTGAAGATGTCTATTGCGAACTCCTCGACTATCCGGATGCTTCCTTCCTCCATCTTAAAGTCGTCTGGCTCCAGTTCCCGTGCGTGGCCGTCGCCGAAGTATTCCAGTCGCTGGAGAAGGCGTCGAATGTTCTCCGAATCAGCCTGAATAAGGATGTCGACGTCGAGCGTGGCACGGACGAAACCGCAGAGGGTTACCGCCAATCCGCCCACGAGGATGTAATCAACGTCGTGCCGGCTCAGATCGGCCAACAACTCTTCGAACGTTGTCGGTTTGTCGCTCAAGATCTGTTTTGATGAAGGGTAAGACCAGTGTCCTCAGGAAGAACGCACGCTGAAGCGGGCGGAGCGACTTGTTCGAACCGACCTGTTTTCGTATGCGTGCGGGGTCCTGCATTCCTGTCTCCAAAGGGAATGTTTGTGTACG
>DATKEJ010000292.1:0-9729 GCA_035512315.1 Rhodothermales bacterium
AAACCGCGACCGAACCGTGCGACGTGAGCGAATACCGAGCCGTTGAGTGTCACACCAAGTATCCCGTTCAGCTCGTCCGTCACTCAGACATTGAGGGTACCAAACTGGCGGCCGATCTCGGATCCAAGCGACCGATGTCGAAGCGTACGGTGTTCAAGCTCGTCGATCAGAACGTCCAGGCCTGCCGCCTGCTGTTCGGAGATACGTACATGGCCTATCCGGGGGGTGTCGGCAGCTATCCGCCGCACTTTCATGGCGCCGAGGGTCCCCACGGGCTCGGCGGTGATGCGAAGGAGGAGATTTATCACTTCCGCTGCGAATCAACGATCGAGGGCGACACGCCCTACGTGCTTCAGAACTGCGCGCGCCCGGGCGAGCCGGTGAACACCTACGTGCACATATTCGACGAGCAGGCAATCAACGTAACGCCGAACTACCACGATACGATTGCTCCGCCGGCCATCGATTTCATGTTCACGTGGTGCCTAGGCGCGTACACGGAGAACAATCGCGACTGGGCCCGGATTTTCAACAGGCCGGGATACGAGGAGGAGTGGTAAACGACCGCTTGGTGCAGGGTACAGAGTGCAGAGTGCAGGGTGCAAAGTACGTGGTACTCGGGCCGCCAGAACCGAACGGGTGTGCCTGGGGGTCACGCGTTCCGTGGCGGGTCTGCCAGCAGGCGCAGGCGGTGGATGAGGCTCGAGGTATCCCAACGGCGGCCGCCGACGTTGCGGATCTCCGAATAGAACTGTTTGACAAGGGCCGTGACGGGCAGTGGGGATCCGTTCCGGCGAGACTCATCCAAGGCGATTTGGAGGTCCTTGAGCATCCACTCGACGGCGAATCCGTGGTCGAATTTCCCGTCGACCATCGTTTCATACCGATTCTCCATTTGCCACGATTGCGCGGCGCCCTTTGAGATGACCTCGACCACCTCCTTTGGATCCAGGCCGGCCTTCTCGGCGAAGAGTAAGCCTTCGGAAAGGGCCTGAACGAGTCCAGCGATGCAAATCTGATTCACCATCTTGGTCAGCTGACCGCTGCCCGAGGGCCCGAGCAATTTCACTTGTCGCGCGTAGCAGTCGATGAGCGGTTGAGCTTTCTTGAAAGCATCCGGCTCGCCGCCGACCATCACGGTGAGGGCGCCTTTCTCGGCGCCCGACTGTCCTCCCGAGACCGGTGCGTCCAGAAAGAAGTACCCTCGATTCGTCGCAATCGCTGCGAGCTCACGCGCCACCTCGGCCGACGTGGTGGTATGATCCACGAAGATGCTTCCACGCACCATGCTCGAGAACGCGCCCTGGTCTCCCATCGTGATCGCGCGCAAGTCGTCGTCGGCGCCGACGCAGGAGAATACAAAGTCTGCGCCCTGCGCCGCTTCGGCAGGACTCGCAGTATTTCGACCCCCGTACTCTGACACCCAGTGGTCCGCTTTGGACGCCGTACGATTGTACACAGTGACGTTGTAGCCGGCACGCTGAAGGTGCCCCGCCATCGGGTAGCCCATCACACCTAGACCAATGAAAGAAACGGAGCCTCTTTGCATCACACCTGAACGTTTATGCGGGTTTGAACAAAGCTATGGCCCGATTTCGAACCAAGGCATGAACATCAGTCAGCCAGTTGTTGCCTCTGGATCGAGGGCCATCTTCATCTACAAACATCGCGAAGTTTCCTTACAGCGAATCCCGGGACCTCAGCCGATGACATCACGCCGATCCATCCGAACCCCACCGACTCACGATAGGGAAGCCGAAATCCCAAACGCGATCAGTAAGAGCACAGCCACGATTCCCCACGCGGCAAGGAAGCCGATAAGGTCGACCCTGTACCGTTGCCAGGAAAAGTTCTTGTGCAGCGACAGCAGGTTGGTCAGCAGCAGGCTTTCCCCGCGCTTCCCGGCGACTGTGTCGTCATGCACGGGGGCGGATTGGGCGGACTCATCCGGAATGATCACGTTGGGCAGTTCCGCCTCGTGAATGGTTTCGATTCCGGCAGCCTTCAGCCGGTGCTCCTCGCCGACAGGCGTCCTGAGAAGCGTGTAGAATTCATTGACCAGTTGCTCGTCCTCCGGCTTCGTAAGGAGGCTCACGCCGATCATGGTCGCGAATCCGACCGGCAGGTAAAGAGCTGCCTGCGGCGCGAAATCCCATCCAAGGTTCGTTGTCCAAACGGCGAGGATCGAGGTTACGATGAGCGATGCCCATGCTCCGTAGCGATTTGCGCGACGCCAGACGACCGCCGTCCAAAAAGCAATCCCCATGAAGGCCATAATGCGCCACGTGAGCTCGATCCCGGCGATGACACTCTCAAGAAGGATACTGGTGCACACACCAACGATGACGATAAAGAAGGACCCCGTGCGTCCGACTTTCAGGTAGTGTTTCTCCGTGGCATGGCGCTTCAGAAAGCGGAGGTAGAAGTTGCGTGTGAAGAGGGCGGATCCGTTCACCATAAACGAACTGGCCCCCGCTACGACGGCGGCGACGACGGCGGCGACCAGGAGACCGACAAGCCCCGGGGGAAGCAATTGTCTTGCCGCCATTCCGAATGCCAGCTCGCGCTCTCCTCGGCCCGCCTCGGCAAGAATCGGGAACAGCGAGGCGATGAAAATGCCGGAAAGAGCCCATCCGAGCGTCGCGAAACGCTTGATAAAATTGCCGTACGTCCATCCGGTTCGACAAGCTATTTCGTCCTTGCCGGCTCCGTTGATGGCCATATGGTGCGGTTGCACGGTGATGCCGACCATCCCGTTGATGATGGCCATCACGATGTAGAAGAGCGTCACCTCCGTGGTCGCTACAAGGCTGAACCACTCGCGATCGTCAGGCAAGCGGGCTTGGACGCCGTCGAGCCCGCCCGCCGCTATCAATGCAAACGGGATGAGCAGGAACGACAGAACCAGAATAAACAGCCCCTGCACGGTCTGCGTTCGGACGGCTGCGACGAGGCCTCCGATCGACGAGTACAGGAGCAGAAAGACCGCCATGGCGATCACGGCGGCGTTTGTGGAGACCGCGCCTCCGGTAATGGCCTGTACGGTAACGCCCGCGCCCTTCAACATGACGCCGGTCGTAACGGCGAAGTAGAGCAATCCGACGCTCGCGTACATTGCGCCCATCCCCACACCGTAGCGCTTTTCGAAGAAGTCCCCGATCGTGAGATAGCGCAGCCTGCGATAGACAGGAGCCAACAGCCAGTAGAACGGGGTTGAAAACAGATACAGCCATTGGAACCAGATGCCGGCGAGACCCACCTGTGCCGCGCCTCCACTGACGGCAACCACCTGATCCGTCCGCGTTCCGGTGCCGAAGGCCTGCCCGATCATGAGGAGCTTACCAAATTTGCGCCCGCCCATGAAGTAGTCGCCGGTGGATTTGACCTTGCGGTTGCTGTAGAGGCCCACACCGACGATGGTCAGCAGGTAGGCCGCGATCACGATCCAGTCGAAGGCGCCCAGGCCGAGAATCATGACGATGGATTCGCCTCCTCGTCGTCGGGCTTGCGAAGGTCGGGGATCAGGAAGGACGGATCGGCGGGCACGGGCCGGTGCTCGCTCGCAACCCGATCGAGCTGCCGCCAGTAATCACGAAGCGCAAACGCCGCCATCTTCGGCTCTCGACTCCGATTGAAGACGCCCTTCTTGTTGAGGACGACCCGCCGGAAGTGCTGGGGCGTGCGAAAATCCGCGAAGTTCCAGACATGGGCTCCGGCGCAGAACGGCTTGGATTCGATCACGCGCGAGTACGTCATGAGGAAAGCCTGCTGGAATTCCTCAGTGAACATCTGGGCCGTCGTGGCATGCTGCCCCTCGACGGTGTCGGCGCCGAATTCGGTGACGATGACGGGCTTGGCGTATCGATCGTACAGTGCATCCAGCTCGCGGTCGAGTTGTCGTGCGGCGAGTTCGAGTTGGGCAGGGTCTGTGTACCAGCCGAAATATCGGTTGATGCCGATCAGATCGCAGGCTTCGAGCGCCACGTCGTTTTCCTGGAACCGACCCATAATGATGGCGATCACGGGTCTCGAATCGTCCAGACTCTTTGTGTGCGCATATACTTTTCTGAAATACGCAGCGCTCGCCTCGTTCTGGTAGTGCGGCTCCGACCAGAGATTCGGCTCGTTTGTAGTCGACCAGGCAATTACAGACGGGTGATTGACGTCACGGTTGACCAACTCGGTGAGGGCTCGCCTATGATTCTCCAGCAGCGGCGAAAGATCCTCGAGATCGTCACTCCAGAAGCCAAGACTCACCGCCGGTACTTCGTTGATGACGAGAAACCCCAGTTCGTCGGCTAGCGAGATCATTTCCTCATCGTACGGATAGTGGCTCGTCCGGAACGAGTTGGCCCCGATCCAACGCATGAGCTCGAAGTCGCGGATGTAGGCGGATCGGAACTGGCCGCGCCCCACGATGGGATAGTCTTCGTGCTTGCCGAATCCTGTGAGGAACAAGGTCTTGCCGTTGAGCAGGAGCGTTCCGCCGCTGATTTCGACCTCCCGCACGCCGAACCGCTGGTCGTAGCAGTCGACCTCGGCTCCCGACTTGTCCCATTGCGACACTTGCGCCGTGTAAAGGTGCGGGTCGGATGGTGACCACGGGCGGACGCTTGGGATTTCCACCTCGATTTTGCAGCGCCCGTCAACGATGGGCGCCTTGCTCTTCGTCACGACGCCGCTCTCGCCGTCTCGTATCTGAACGCTGATGTACCCGGATCCGCGCGATCGTGTCCGAATAGACACGGCGCCGTTCAGCCTCGAATCGACCCGTATCCTCTCGATGTAATCGGTATCGGTGACGCACAGGCAGACCTGACGGGTCAGTCCGCCGTAGGGGAAGAAGTCGAACCGGGTAGGAGGGAAGAGATGGCGCCGCTCGTAGGCCGGACTGCTGTACAACTCGCTGCTCGGATCCACGTCCTGCGGAAGCGTGTGCATCGAGAGCGTGCTGTCGACCCGGATCGTGATCCGATTGGGCTTTTGCGGCAGCCACGCGGCAGAAACGTCTAGTTCGAACGGGAGATATCCGCCCTGGTGTGATCCTACGGGTGAGCCATTGACCCATACCTGCGCGTCGTGGTCTGCGGCCCCTACGTAGAGGGCGATACGCCGACCGTCGGTACGCGTCTCGACACTTGTTTCGTACCAGGCCGCACCTACATAGTTCATCAGACCGCATTCGGCGAGCTGTTCATTCCACGCCCCGGGAACGGCTATCATGAGGACGTCTCCATAGAGCGGCGAGATGAACCACTCCTCGCCCACGCCGACGCTTCCAGGATCCGGTTTGAAGCGCCAGTAACCGCTCAGGTCTATTCGGGTCCGGTGCCGGTTCTGCTGTGGATACATGCCTCCGTTACTCCTCCTCCAGCCACTCGTTCAGTCGATCGACGGCCACTGCCGCGTGAAGCACGGCTCCCAGCCCTCTCGGATCGTTGAGACGCGTGGGATGGCGATTGTACTCCTCGTCGGAGTAGAAAATCGGTGTCCCCCGGACGATGCCTTCGACCATACCGTCATCCCGGACCTGATGCCCGAGCGCACTCCATCCCCTTCTCACCGCCTCGATATACGCTTCCTTGGGAAGCCATCCGTTTCGGATGCCTTCGGCGAACGCTCTAACGAACATGGCGGTGGCCGAAGTTTCAAGGTATGTGTCTGGGTTGTCGAGTACTTGGCGCCATCTGCCGTCATCGCATTGAACGCGGAGTAGTGCGGTGGCGTGACTCTGAAAGGATGCCAGAACCGTCCGGAAGCCTGGATCGTCGTCATCCAGATTGAGCAGAAGCTCCGTCTTGGCCATCATGGTCCATCCGTTCGCACGTGCCCATTTGCTGGAAGACGGCTCTCCGGTACGTGCGAACCGGCCGTGCCAGTATAGCCCTGAATCGGCATCTTCAAGTTGTCTGTGCATCAGGGTGACCTGCCGTACCGCCTCGTCGAGATACTCCGGCCGATCGAGTAATTCGGCAGCCCGGATGAGGATGATGGAGCCCATGAACAGGTCGTCCGCCCAGACCGTGAGCGAGTCAGGGTTAAGTCGAGCAAAGGTCCCATCCGGGAGCCTTCGAGCGTCTTCATAGACATACGCTGCGACGCTTTTCACGATCTCGAGGCCCGCGTCGTCATCACCGATTGACCCTCCGCGTCGTTTCTGATCCAACAGCCTATCGGCAAACGGCACCGCCTGCATCCCCACGTCGTCGAGGAGGGATCCTCGGAAATAATGCCCGAATGCGCTCTCGATGAGGTTGTAGTCGTTGCGCTCTGCGGCGATGACGTCCCGCTTCTCCAGGAAAAATTCGAGGTGCCGGTTGACGTAATCCGAGTAGTCGAGACCCTCGAATCGATCCGAAACGGCGAACATCGCATCGAGGAACGTTCCCGAGAAGTAGCGCCAGTCGGAGTACTCGAGTCGTTCGGGATGGTCGCGGACAAGGTGGAAGCGCGGAATATCCCACCGGACCACGCGGTTCTCAAGCCCGCGGTACTCGGCACTGAAGTTGAGCCAATCGTTGTCAGGCCCCGCGACGGTTTCGAACCCCGCGTCGCCGGCATCGAAGGGGCCGATCACGAGGAACCGAACGGACTCGGGAGGGTCGGTCGGCGCCGGCGCTTCGAGGTGAGCGTGCTCGAAGGCAAGCTCGCTGTGTTCGGTCACAAGGCCTAGACGTACCAAGGCGGTCGGTCCTGACGGCGCGAACTTGACGCTTACCCGGTGCACTCCCTGGGGCAGAGGAAGGGAAACGACCGTGTCGGGGCGGACAAGCGCGTAATCAAGATGATGTATGGTGCCGTCCTTCGACCGGGCGGCTGAGTAGACGACTCGCTCTCCTACGGTCAGCTTGAGCGCGCCCGCTGAGTGCGTGATGCCCAGAGCGAGCCCTGACAAATCATCGCCGTCAGATGTCGAGTCGACAACGAGAACCGATCGGGCGTAATACAGACCGTTTTCCGAGCCGCCGAACGTGTCGAAGAAGTCGACTGTGTAGAAACCCTCCTGCTCTCCGGGCTGGAGCGCCGGTTTGAAATCGAATACCGTTTCGGTGACGATGCGGTCTGCGACACGTCGGGCGATTTCACGCGGCGAGTCGTCCTGCTGTGCCGCTCCGATATCCGGCATCAGGAGTGCCGCCAGTGCGACGGCCGCGCCAACCGACCTCGCATTCCCAAATGCCGTGTGTCGTGCCTGCAAGTGGGCCATAGTCAGTTTGCGACTCGATCGAACCTGACGGTGATCGTGCGGTCGGGGACGAGCTCAAGTGTGACCGCCTGACCGGCCCCAACAACGTCGATGGTTCTTTCGACGGTCCTCTCGCCGTCTGACCACACAAGCTCATACGTCCCTGAGTCCAGTTGCCAGAGTCGCGCGGTGACGCCGGTTGCTCCGGCGTCGTGAGAGTGGAGGAGTACGCGGAGCCGCTCGGGGCCGCTGTCGGTAACAAACGCGGTGAAGCCCTGTCCGCCGGTCGGCCATGTTACGGCATGGTACGGCGACAGGCCCTCCGGCATACCGTCTCCGGTCAGCATGGCCTGAAGCTCGAACTCGGCCGGCCAACCTCCTTCGTTCAGATAAACACGATCGGTGTGAATCGCCTCATACGTCCGAAGCGGAGTGTTGGACTGGAGCGTCTCATTGAGGTCCTCCAGCACGGATAAAAGGGCTCCGGCATCGCCGGTGAGCCGATAACGGACGTATGGGGTCCCGAACTGCTCAATCAGGTCATCGTATCGAGGATCTCCCGAAAACAT
Source organism: Rhodothermales bacterium (assembly GCA_035512315.1). Classification (GTDB taxonomy): domain Bacteria; phylum Bacteroidota; class Rhodothermia; order Rhodothermales; family DATKEJ01; genus DATKEJ01. The sequence continues at coordinate 7,756 of DATKEJ010000292.1, forward strand.
GCGCCACTGCGATACGACGCTCCAGAACATGGATTCTTGCACCAGGAGCGATGCCGCCCAGTCTCGCGTGCCGCGCGTCGGTGTCGATGAAATGGAGTCGCTCCGTGCCACATAGTCGCGAACCATGTCGAGCGATAGCAGCATCGGCTCCAGAAGGGAGGCGTCGGCCGTCAGCGTGTAGGTAAACAAGAGCTGGTCGAGGATTTTTGCTCCTGACGAGTGTGTCCAGTCGAAGTAATCCCAAAACATGTTGGCCTCATACCAGTTCGGCTCGTCGCCGTTGATTGCCTCGTCGGGAAAACGTACGGAGGCGGGGATGATGCCCTCGGGCTTGCCTTTGTCGGTGCGCATCGCTGCTGAGACCCAGGCCCGCGACCATTCGTGCAGTTTGTCGATCACGTCAGAATCGCGTGTCAGCCAGGCAAGATAGCGGACCGCCTTGGTTGCACGGGCGTTGTACTCCACGTCGCGGTTCTTCGGCGGATCGGTCTCTACCTCGCTCGAGCTGAACCACGCCGATCGGAAGAAACGACGACCGTGGTCGGACATGCCGGTCCACAGATCCCTGAAATGCTGGTACGACGGCCTGAGGCGGGCGACGTACTCGGGGTCGTCGTCTGCGAGCGCCATAAACGGAGCGGTGTCGGAGATAAACTCCGACGAATGTTCGACGTCGCTCACGTCGGCAGCGTATCCGTCGCTGATCTGATCGCTGTTCCAGACGCCGTCGGCAAGTCGCCGCCATCCTTGCATCGCGACCGTGTCTCCTGACAGGATCAAAGGCGGCCACCATCTCAGAATCTCGACGTCGTCGCCCAGCTTGCCTCCAAGCTCACCGTTCTCGGCCTGCTGCCGCAGCGTCCACCATGCGGCAATCTGACGCATGCTGCAAAGCGCGGTCCTTTGAGTGAGCGACCACGCCGGCGCGAGCGGAGCCTCCGTCGATCCCATCGATGCCGGGCGGCAGCCGTCGGGCGTCTCGACCCGTTGTCCGTTGTACATTCTCAGCAGCGGCTCGTCTGGATGACGCTCGAGCAGCCACGAGAGATCTGCCTGCGCTCCGACCCGCTCCTCTCGGCCACCGCGTTCCTCGGCCAGCCAGTAGAGCAGGCGGCCTCGGGTGAACAGCGCTCTTTCGCGGAGTGGATACGTCGCGACGTCGGGTCGATCAAGAAGGCCGTCGAGCAACATTACAGCCTGCGAGAGCCGGTCGAAGAGTCCTAAACCGGTTTCCTTCTTTGCCCACTCCCATCCACGCATGGCGAAATACCGTTCGGCCTTGATCAGGATGTCTAGTTGCTCGATCCAGTAGGCCGTGACATGGTCGAGCGGATCGGACACGAGTTTTGCCGACAGCTCGTCCCGGAGCGCAACCAGCGGATCGGTTGCGGCCCAAATCGTTTCGAACACCGTACCGGCGTGTTGTGACGGATCGTAGACGAGCGCGTCCCAGTGGCCGAGATCGGCCAGCCGACGCATCAAATCGGGATCGGTCTCACCTGTATCGGGATCCGGGTGAAGCGTCATTGCGAGCAGTCTGACCGAGTCCCGCCCGGCAGAGAACCTGACGTTCAGGCCCTCGTTGTGCACGTACACCGGTCGATGCAGGACCCGATAGATTAGCTGGATCCCGCGGCGACCCTCGGCAGGTGGATAGAATGCCTGCCAATCAGGATCGATGCCGACGCCGTTGACGGCGATGCCGGTCGTAGACGAGTCCTCCAGTCCCGCCTCCAAATAGACGGTCATCCACCATTTCCCCGGAGGGAGATCGGCGCGGAGGATAAACGTGGCGCCTGACACGCCGTCCAACAGCATCGAGTCTCTAGACCTCTCCAATCTCGGTCGATAGAAGAGGCCGGAAGGCGGTTCAGTCCAGCCGATCGCGGTACCGGACTCGTAAGTCGTTTGAGGTCCGACTGCCACGCGATCCAACGTGTCGACCGTCGCGCCAAAATCAAGGCGAACGACCGC
>DATKEJ010000293.1:0-27495 GCA_035512315.1 Rhodothermales bacterium
CACATCAATCTGCAGGGCGACAATCCTCTGGTCGGGCCCAACATCGATGAGTGGGGCCCACGCTTTCCCGACATGAGCAATCCGTACGACAAGGACCTGCGAAATTATGCACAGACAGCAGCCTTGGCTCTAGGCATTCAGCTTCGTGAAGGCGTGTACGTCGCTGTGTCGGGCCCAAATCTCGAAACTCGGGCAGAGTATCGGTTCCTTCGGCTCATCGGCGCCGACGCCGTCGGAATGTCGACTGTACCGGAAGTGATCGTCGCTCGGCATATGGGCCTTTCCGTACTCGCCATCTCGGCAATAACCGATGAGTGCTTTCCCGACGCTCTTCAGCCGATCTCCGTACCTGAGATTCTCGCGGCGGCTGCCGATGCCGAACCCCGCCTGACGGCGATTCTGAAGAAGGTGATTTCGGGGCTCTGAAGGTGCTTTCGGACGTGGTCCCCTCGGGAGGCGGACCACCGCGCTCAGGATATCGCCCCCGCCGGAGACGGGGACAGACGCCCGTTACTAAACACCACAAACCAGGAGGCGGCCGATCACCGTTGATCGAGCGACCTACCCTGCACGCTTCACACCTCGGCAGTTCGTATTTTACCTAGCTTAAATCGAACCGCAAACCAGCAGGCGCCGGTGTCGCAGGACATGGTATCACGTTTCCCCGAGTTGAAGCAGTTCGAGCACGCCGCGCTCGAGGCGGAAGTGCTTGATCGGTGGTCTCGTCACAACGTGTTCGAGAGGAGCATCACCGAACGCCAGGGAGCGCCCCACTTCACGTTCTACGAGGGTCCACCGACAGCCAATGGTCGCCCAGGCCTCCACCACATGGTGGCAAGAACGATCAAGGATACCTTCTGTCGATACAAGACGATGAAGGGGTTTCAGGTCCGGCGCAAAGCGGGCTGGGACACCCACGGCCTGCCTGTCGAGATAGAGGTCGAGAAGGCATTGGGCCTGAAGGGCCGGGCTGAAGTCCACGAGTTCGGCATCGAGCAATTCAACAAGGCCTGCCGCGACAGCGTGATGAAGTACAAAGATCTGTGGGACCAGCTCACGATCCGCATGGGTTACTGGGTCGATCTCGACGATCCATACATCACGTTCGAAACTAACTACATCGAGTCGGTCTGGTGGCTGCTCAAGCGCATACACGAAAAGGGCCTCCTTTACGAAGGCTTCAAGATTCAATGGTACAGCCCGGGATCGGGCACCGTCCTTTCCTCCCATGAAGTGGGTCTCGGCTACCAGGAAGTGCAAGATCCGAGCGTGTTTGTTCGTTTCCGGCTCGAGGATGCGGCCGACACGTCGTTCCTTGCATGGACGACGACGCCGTGGACGCTGGTCTCGAACGCCGCGCTGGCCGTCGGCAGCAGGATCAACTACGTGAAGGTGGCGGTGACCCAGCCGGGGGGCCTCCCTGAGAATCTCATCCTCGCGAGCGAGCTGCTTCAAGTCCTGAAGTGTGAATATGAGGTGGTTGAGCAGATGAAGGGGGCGGATCTGGTGGGCCTCAGGTACCACCCGCTTTTCGACGCATTCGAGGGTCAGGAGGGAACGGAAAATGCATGGCGCGTTTGTGCGGCCGAGTTCGTATCGACCGGCGACGGAACCGGCATCGTGCATATTGCGCCTGCTTTCGGTGCGGACGACTTCGAGCTCGGCCGGAAGGAAGGCCTGCCGCTGCTGAATCCGATCACGCCCGAGGGAGTGTTCGACGACCAAGTGGAGATGGTCGCCGGCCTCTGGTTCAAGGATGCCGACAAGATCATCGTTCGCGCGCTCAGGGAACGCGGGCAGCTCTTTCGTCAGGAGACCTACCTCCATAACTACCCGCATGACTGGAGGAAGGGAACGCCGTTGATCAGCTACCCCGTCAAAAGCTGGTTCATTCGGACGACGGCCATTCGCGATCGGCTCGTAGAGCTCAACGACCAGATCAACTGGCAGCCTCCCTCGATAGGAGCGGGCCGTTTCGGCAAGTGGCTGGAGGGCAACGTCGACTGGGCGATCAGCCGGAACAGATTCTGGGGAACGCCACTTCCGATCTGGCGGTCCGACGCACCGGGTTCCGAATACTACGACATCATCGGATCCGTCGCCGAGCTCCGCCAAAAGTGCGGCGACCGAATTCCGCCGGGTGACGAACTGGACCTGCATCGCCCGTACGTTGACGTATTCACGTGGGAGGCGCCCGACGGCGGCACCATGCGGCGCGTACCGGACCTCATCGACGTCTGGTTCGACTCTGGGGCGATGCCCTACGCCCAGTGGCATTACCCGTTCGAGAACGAGGATCGCTTCGAGGGAGCGTTCCCCGCTGACTTTATAGCCGAAGGCGTCGATCAGACCAGGGGGTGGTTCTACACCTTACATGCCATCGCGGCGCTCGTCTCTGACAATCTTGCCTACCGGAACTGCGTCGTTAACGGATTGCTCCTCGACGAGAACGGGGAAAAAATGTCGAAGACGAAGGGGAATGTTGTCGAGCCGTTCGAGACCATCGAAGCGAACGGCGCGGATCCCGTCCGCTGGTACATCATGAGCAATTCTCCCCCCTGGGAGAATCTGAAATGGTCGGATCGCGGCCTCAGCGACCTAAGCCGCAAGTTTTTCGGCACCCTGTCGAACGTCTACAGCTTCTTCGCCACCTATGCGAACATTGACGGATTCGATCCCGCCGGTGGGCAGATCCCGCTTGCGCGTCGCACTGAGATGGACCGCTGGATTCGAAGCCGCGTGGAATCGACCGTAGCGACGGTCGACGAGGCGTACCGGGCGTATCATCCGACGCGTGCCGCGCGGGCCGTCGAGGAGTTGGTTGACGATCTATCCAACTGGTATGTCCGCAGAAACAGACGTCGATTCTGGAAATCGGAGAGCGGGGATGACAAGTCCGCCGCATACCAGACGACTCATGAGTGTTTGCTGAAAATCGCAGCCCTCATGGCGCCGATCGCACCGTTTTATGCGGAGTGGATTCATCGTGCGCTGACGAGCTGCGACGAGGCTCACTCGATCCACCTCGACCGTTTTCCCGAGTCCGACGGGTCGCTCATCGACGAGGAACTCGAGCGACGGGTTGCGTTGGCGCGCACGGTGGCATCGACGGCGCTCGCCATTCGAAATCGGGTCAACATCAACGTGCGACAGCCTTTGGAAAAGCTGCTCGTCGTTACCGGAACCGCAGTCGACGAATCGAGTCTGGAGCGTATGCGCAATGTCGTGCTCGACGAAGTGAACGTTCGAGACATGGAGTACTTGCCGAGCTCCAGCGGTCTGGTTGAGAAATCGGCCAAGCCGGATTTCAAGGTGCTGGGGCGCCGTCTCGGACCGCTCATGAAGTCGGCAAATGCAGTGATCCGGGCGATGAGCACGGATGAGATCGACGCGTTCGAGCGACGGGGGGCTGTCGAACTGATGCTTCCGGAAGGCGAGTCGGTGGAGGTCAAGATCGACGAGGTGGAAATTTCCAGCCACGGCATCGAAGGGTGGCAGGTGGAGCAGGTCGACGGAGTGACGGTCGCGCTCGATACGAGGGTCACGCCCGAACTGCGTGCGGAGGGGATCGCGAGAGAATTCATGAACCGGGTCCAGAACATGCGGAAGGCGGCGGGCTTTAATGTTGTCGATCGGATCGCGGTGTCGTATCACGCCGACGACGAATTTTCCGCCGCGCTGGCGTCTCACGCAGACTGGATTAGGAACGAGACCCTCGCAAAGGAGTTGGAGAGGGCCGAATCACCGCACGGGGAGCGCGTCGAGCGTTTTGACGTTGGCACTTCGGAGGTCACGATCGGGGTCAGGCGCGTTTCGCAGCGTGCGTAGCGTCAGGTAATCACACCGAGATTCAAACTTTAGAGCTAGAGATTGAGGGAACCATGGCGAAGGGCCACAAGAAAACGACGAACAGCGAGGTCCTTGCGACCCCGTTCACTGAGGGTGAACTGGATTACTTCCGGAATATCATTCTCGAGAAACGGGCTGCCGCTCAAGAGGATATAGATCGCATGCGCAATCTCCTCGAAGATGCTCGGGAGGCGGGTCAGAATGACTCAGCTTACAGTTTTCATATGGCCGACGCCGGAACCGATGCCATGGAGCGCGAGAAGCTCTATCTCATGATCGCTCGCCAGCAGAAATATGTCGGGTACCTGAACCGGGCGCTCGATCGAATCGAGAACAAGGTCTACGGCGTCTGCAAGGTGACCGGAAAACCCATAGCGAAAGAGCGTCTCGAGGCCGTTCCTCACACCGAGATATCCATCGAAGCGAAGCGCCAGCAGGGGCGCGTCTGACCGAAACCGGCTCCCGACACTGTTTCCAAGCGGGCAGAGGTTCCGCAACATCCAAGACCAGCCCCAATGCGCCCATTCTGGCTCGCGACAATCATTGTCGTCGTCGATCAAATCACGAAGATTATTGTCCGAACCAGCATGCAGATCGGCGACTCGATCCCTTTGGTTGGGGACTGGCTCAAGTTGACCTTCACAGAGAACCCGGGCATGGCGTTCGGTATCTCTCTGGGTTCTTCGCTCGTGGTTACGATCCTGGCGATTATCGCCACCTCGCTCATAGTCATTTATCTGCGTGCGATTCGGGACCATCACGCCGGCTACAGAACGAGCCTGACGCTGATTCTCGGGGGCGCGATCGGCAATATCATCGATCGGATCTTTTACGCTCGGATCTTCGAGTACGGAGGATTCTTTCGCGGGGAGGTCGTCGACTTTATTCACATCGATCTCTGGAGCGGCCGTCTGCCCGAATGGGTGCCGCTTCTCGGCGATCGATATGTGGCCTTGTTCCCGATTTGGAACGTCGCCGACATGTCGATCGTTGTGGGCGTGTGCCTCGTCCTGTTCTTCCAAAAGGCATACCAGCACGAAAGGCTTCAAGGCTGGACCGAGTCCGAAGTGGATACAGTGGTGGAACCGTCGGAGTCGCCCGCAGTCGTGCCTGCCGAAGGCGGTCCGTCGGCGCCGTGAACCCCTTTCATTACGTTCGACGCTACCAGAGTTAGTCCGTGCAGACGCCGCTCGAGCATATCCGAAACTTCTGCATCATCGCCCACATCGACCATGGGAAGAGTACCCTGGCCGACCGGCTCCTGGAGATGACGGGTACGGTCTCGAAGCGCGAAATGCATGACCAGGTGCTCGACAGCATGGATCTCGAGCGCGAGCGCGGCATAACGATCAAGAGCCACGCCATCCGCCTTTCGTACAAGTCGTCAGACGGCATCGTATGCCAGCTGAACCTCATCGACACGCCGGGCCACGTCGATTTCTCGTACGAGGTGTCGAGGGCGTTGAAAGCCTGCGAGGGCGCCCTGCTCGTCGTCGATGCCGCCCAGGGCATCGAAGCCCAGACGATTTCCAATCTTTATCTCGCGCTGGGGCAGGATCTCGAGATCATCCCCATTCTGAACAAGGTGGACCTCCCCAGTGCGCGAGCGGAGATTGTGGGACAGAGCATCCTCGACCTCATGGGCGGAAACCCGGAAGACATTCTTCATCTCAGCGCCAAGACGGGCGCGGGGGTTTCGGAGCTGCTGGAGGCCATCGTTCGCAGGATCCCCCCACCGAAGGGCGACCGCGGCGCTCTGCTGAAGGCGCTGATTTTCGATTCCGTCTTTGACCAGTACAGGGGCGCCGTCGTCTATGCGCGTATGGTCGAAGGAACACTGAAGAAAGGTGACGAGATCCTGTTCATGGCGACCGACCGCGTGTACAGCGCCGACGAGATTGGCATTCTTCGTCTCGGCATGGAGCCCCGTGACAGGCTTTATGCAGGCGAGGTGGGCTACATCATAGGTTCCGTCAAAGATGTTCGTGACACGCGGGTGGGCGACACGGTGACGCACGCAAAGCACCCTTCGCCTACCGCGGTTCCGGGATTCCAGGAAGTGAAGCCAATGGTGTTCTCCGGCCTTTATCCGACGCAGGCGGAGGCCTTCGAGGACCTTCGAACCTCTCTGGAGAAACTCCAGCTCAATGATGCTTCTCTTACCTACGAGCCAGAGACCTCGGTGGCGCTTGGATTCGGCTTCAGGGTCGGTTTTCTCGGGATGCTCCACATGGAGATCGTTCAGGAGCGACTCGAGCGTGAGTTCTCGATGGGTATCATCACGACCGTGCCGAACGTGAAGTACGAGGTGCTCCTGACCGACGGGTCGTTGCTGACAATCGAAAACCCGAGCGAGCTTCCGCCCCCAAACCTCATGGAGGAGATCCGGGAGCCGTATGTCAAAGCGCAGATCATCACGCCCGCCGATTATCTCGGCACCCTGATGAAACTGTGCCAGGACAGGCGCGGGACCTATCTCAACACGCAGTACCTGAGCACCGAGCGGGTGGATCTTCAGTACGAACTACCGCTTTCCGAGATCATCTTCGACTTCTACGACCGGCTGAAAACGGTCAGCCGCGGGTATGCCAGCTTCGACTACGAGTTTATGGAGTACCGCGAAAGCGCGCTCGTGCGTCTCGACGTGCTGCTGAACGGAGAACCGGTCGACGCCCTGTCAACCATCGTCCACCGCGACAGATCGTATGATGTCGGACGAAAACTCACCACGAAGCTGCGCCAGCTCATCCCGCGCCAAATGTTTGACGTCGCTATCCAGGCGTCGATAGGAAACAGGGTGATTGCGCGCGAAACGGTCAAGGCCCTGCGCAAGGACGTAACAGCCAAATGCTATGGCGGCGATATCTCGCGAAAGAGAAAACTCCTCGAAAAACAAAAGGAAGGAAAGAGACGTATGAAACAGGTTGGACGCGTCGAGGTCCCACAGGAGGCTTTTCTCGCCGTACTCTCGATGGATGACTAATCTCCGGTGATGGCTAATAGCGGTTCAGACACAACTCGCAAGCGATCGACCCGAACCACCTCGGGGTCGCGGTCGACTAACGGTCGTTCTCGTCGTGGTGGGCCGGCGCCGAAAGGCAAGCTGCGCGAGTGGTTCGACGCCCTCGTCTTCGCTGCTATCGCCGCCATCATCATTCGGACCTTCTTTTTCGAAGCCTTCCGCATTCCGACCCCGTCGATGGAGAAGAACCTCCTCGTCGGAGACTTTCTGCTGGTGTCGAAACTGCATTACGGAACGCGCCTCCCGATGACCGTCGGCGTTCCGTTTACCGACATATACATACCAGGATTTGTCCTCCCACCCCTTCGACTGCCCGGATTCACGGACGTGAAGCGGGGGGATTCTTTTGTCTTCAATTATCCGCCCGAGACGCCCCCTGTGGATCGAAAGACACATTACATAAAGCGGGCGATGGGGCTCCCCGGCGATACCCTATCGGTGCGGGGCAAGACTGTCTACGTCAACGGCGAAGCCTTCCCGCTTGAATCCGGCATGCAGCAGGAGTGGATCGTCGACAAAACGAGTCCCGAAGTGCGACTTCCCGGACCGAGGCTCCGCGATCTTGGAATCGAGCAGGTCGTTTCGATCCCAAACACCTCGAGGGTCCTTATCCGATATGCAACGACCGAAGGAATTCGCGAGATCGCGTCGTGGCCGTACGTGCGTTCCGTCGAGCCGTTCATTGAGCCGCCCGGCGCCCGAAATGGATCGGCAACCTATCCGCCTGGGAGCGACTACTCTCGAGATGAGTGGGGCCCCGTTGTCATTCCGCAGGAAGGAATGACGGTTCAACTCAACGAAGATACCTGGCTGCTATACGAAGCGGCGATTCGAAACTACGAGGGACGCGACATCGAAGCGACGGTTGATGGCCGTTACCGGATCGATGGCCAGTTCGCTGACTCGTACACGTTCGAGCAGGACTATTTCTTCGCCATGGGCGACAACCGTGACAACTCGCTCGACAGCCGTTTCTGGGGGTTTGTCCCGGACGATCACGTGGTGGGCAAGGCCTTCATGATCTATTTCTCGTGGGACGCCGAGAGCGGATTCCCCCGCTTCGGCAGGCTGTTCAACCTGATTCACTGAAGCGCGGCGCCGCGTCTAATTCGTCGATGCGACGCTCGGGCGGCGGCGATCGAATCGTTTCTGTTGATCGGTTCCCGGTGGAACGGCCATCGGATCGTCGGGCAGTTCGACCGGGATGAGCCTTGGACCCTCGTCGCTGAACGCGAATGGCCGCGGGCGCGTCGGTTCCTCTCCTATGACGATAACGGTACTACCCTGGCTCACCAGCTTCTCGTCTTTCCAACGCCAGGTGTCGGCCCAGTTGAAGAGCCATTTTGCATCGGCCTCGGTCGTGCGAACGCAGCCGTGACTCACCGGCCCACCGACCGGAAGCGGGTACTGGTGCACGTGAATTCCGCGCTCGTGATGGAAGTTCATCACCCAGAACATTCTCCATTCTTCGCCGGGCGGGCTGAGACTCGAGACTCGGTCCTTCGCGCGCCAGTTGAAGTTGAATCGACCGGACGGCGTTCTCGTCTCAGTGTCGCCGGTACTAACGATGCCCCAGCGCACGAGCGCCCCATACTCGTAAGCGCCAAATACCTGCAGGGTCTTGTCGATGACGAACAGCTTGTCGATGCCGGCCGCGCCCTCATAGCGCCGAGGCAAAGGCGTGTACGCCCGGAGGTCCATTTCGAAGTCGAGCGGAAGGATGAGCGTATCGCCTTTCGAAAGACTTTCGATCGGTGGGAAGTTTCGATTGAGTAGCTGGATCAGCTCTTTTCGACCCGAGTCGTCCGTGTGGCCGACGCGGCGGTAGAGTCCTTGCCGTGCCCAGTTCCGGTTGGATTCAGGTACGACGTAGTAGCGGTAGGAGGCCACTGGAACGGAGTCGAGCGGAGCCGACTGATTGTCGGCCAATCGGGAAAGGGCGTCCTCGTTCAGATACGAGAACTGCGCCCGGCTTGCGCCGGCCGTCCCCGCCACGATCACGGCCGCTAACGCTATTAGTCTCAGTCGATTCATGGTCTTTTGTATCACCCTGACCGATGAAACCCGTAGCGGCCTCAAATGTGCCCGGAGGACTGTCGTCAGGCGGCATCAATTTCGAACCGGAACACTCGGCCGTGCCACGATCGACGCGCCGGAAGCTCGAATCCTCCGCGACGCAGATCCCCCAGCGTCGTAAGCGAGGTGTCATAGACGACCGTATCGGGTGTGATGGCTCCGGTCGAGGCGAGCTTCGAGAACGTGCCGCGGTCCGACTGTGTGACCTGGTCGTCGAGCCTGAAGAAGACATCGAGGGCAGGTGCCCATCCGAAATCGAGCGCTTGGGCTATGCTGCCGAGAGCGTGGACCGAGGCGTCGATCCCGCATCCCGACACGTCCCCGCCCGGTACGTGTCCAGCCGTAATGACGAACCTGTCGGCAGCGATCACGGCCTCGGCCACGACCTCGCGGCCGTGCGATGACCAGGTTGCGATGAAATCGGAAAGTGCCTGAAGGACGGCCTTCTGTTCATCGGGCGTGAGGCCGCGATTCGTCGGGTTTATCCAGAGGCGCGCGGAATCTGGTAGCGAGTCGGAGAAGGTGATCACGACAGTTTACCGGCTGGTTCGACTACGAATTCATCATCGGATGCCACGGGATGACCGACCAAGGTCAGTGCTGTTCGATAAATGCCGTCCGGCCCGATGCCGAGTAAGTCGTGAAGCTCCGGCTGCGTGCCGTGCTCTACGAACTCGTCGGGCAGTCCCATACGAACGACCTGCGGGGTGAAGCCACGGTCGGCCATCCATTCAAGGATGGCGCTCCCGCCTCCTCCGTCGACGACACCGTCTTCGATCGTGAGTATCCTATCGAAACGGCTCGCCACCTCGGTGAGGAGATCGTCGTCGAGCGGTTTGACGAATCGAAGGTCGTAGTGTGCGGCTTCGACTCCGCTCGCTGCCAGTCGATCTCTGACTTCAGGGACATAGCTCCCGATCGCTCCGACGGAAATAATCGCAAGGTCCGCTCCGTCGGCGATTTTTCTCCCCTTTCCGATCTCGATTTCGGTAAATCCATCTCGCAGCGGCATACCGGTTGCCGATCCGCGAGGATAACGAATTGAGAAGGGACCGTCCTGATAAACACTGGCGGTGTACATCAAGTCGCGCAGGTCCTGCTCATCCATCGGCGCCGTCACGACCATGCCCTGAATGCACCGCATGTAAGGGATGTCGAGCGCTCCGTGGTGGGTGGGGCCGTCGGCGCCGGCGAGGCCGGCCCGGTCCATGCAGAACACGACGGGCAGGTGCTGAAGCGCCACGTCGTGAACGATTCCATCGAATGCTCGCTGGAGGAAAGTCGAGTAGATCGCCACGAAAGGTTTGAACCCTCCGACGGCGAGACCGGCGGAAAAGACCACGCCGTGCATTTCGGCGATGCCGATATCGAAGGAGCGTTCCGGTATTTCCTCAAGCATGTATTTCAGGCTGGTTCCGCTTGGCATCGCAGCGGTAATACCGACGATTTTGTCGTTCTGCTTCGCCAACTCGACAATTGCCCTGCCGAAAACATCCTGCCAGTTCGGAGCCTTCGGGCCGCTCGACGCACGGCCGAGCGAGGCGCCGGTCAACTTGTCGAACGGCGAGCTCTGGGCGTGCCATTTCGTTTGATCCTTCTCGGCAGGCGCAAAGCCCTTTCCTTTGACCGTCAGTGTGTGGAGGATCTTGGGTCCGGGAAGCTGCCTGAGGTGACGAAGGTGCTGGACGAGGTGGCCGACGTCATGACCGTCGACAGGACCGAAGTAGCGGAAACCAAGCGCTTCAAACAGGCCGCCGGGGGTCATGGCCATTTTCAATCCTGCCTCGACCCTTGATGCGAGGCGCTGCAATCGCCCTCCTCCGTGGCCTTTGAGTTTCTCGAAAAGCTCCCATACCTCGTCGCGAAAGAGATTCCACTTCTCGCTCGAAGAGATGTCGGTCAAGTACTCCTTGAGAGCGCCGACATTCGGGTCGATGGACATGCAGTTGTCATTCAGAATGACGAGCAGGTCCGACCCGCAGGCGCCGGCGTTGTTCAGGGCCTCGAATGCGAGCCCTCCGGTCATGGCGCCGTCTCCAATGATGGCCGCGACTTTCTCGTCCGTCCCTGCCAGATCACGCGCTCTCGCAATTCCGAGGGCGGCTGAAATGGATGTGGAGGCATGGCCGGCGCCGAAGACGTCGTACGGTGACTCGGTTCTTTTCAGGAATCCCGAGAGCCCGGCGAACTTCCGGTTGGCCGGAAACACGTCGCGCCTCCCGGTAAGCATTTTGTGCCCGTACGCCTGGTGACCGGTGTCCCAGATCAGCTTGTCTGCCGGCGTGTTGTAGACGTAGTGCGCGGCGACCGTGATTTCCACCGTTCCTAGCGACGCGCCGAAGTGTCCACCGTGAACCGACACGATGTCGACGATATACTGGCGGACTTCGTCGCACACCTGTTTGAGTCGATCCTCTGGAAGGGCTCTCAGATCGGCCGGAGAATCTATCCGGGCCAGCAGGGGCCCGGGCGTAAACACACTGTCAGGCATAATTATAGCGTGGTTGCCTCGCTCGCCGTGCTGCCTCGCAGGCGTCAGTTTGGCTCCGTTTCGTTGGGTAGTTCCGAAAGACGCTCGAGCCGCAGTTCCGCCTCCCGCAGGCGCTCCAGGCATCGCTTCGCCAGCAAAACTCCTTCCTCATACGATTCGAGTGCCGTTTCTAGTTCCTGATCGCCTTTCTCCAGCTCAGAGACGATCTGCTCCAGGCGACGAATCGAGTCTTCGAGGGTTGGCTCCCGGGTTTCCGGTGTTTCCATGTAGAGGTTAGAGTTCGGTTGAAAATACTGATTGAGGCGGTGGGCGACAAACCGTTAGACGGAAACCGGCAGGGCTGGCTCCAGGCGGGCGCTACCATTAGTCCTTTATATGGGCGGCCCGTCTTCCGTCCTCGAAGCGCAGATCCACCTCGTCTCCCGCATGCAGCTGACCCGCACGCGTGACCGGCTTGCCGTTTCGCTCGACCAGCGAAAAGCCGCGTTGCAGCGGACCACGCGGGTCGAGGCTCGTGAGCCGGCTCTGAAGGGCATTCATTGTGGTCCGCGCGGATTGGAGCCGGTGCACGACCGTCAGTCTGGACCTCGAGGTGACCTCATCCAAACGCTGCGAAAGAAGCTGCAGGCGAACCCTTGGTTGGTGAAACCCCCGAGACTCGACCAGTCGCCGGACTCGGTTTCGGCGATCGACGATCGTTCGGCGGACGATCATGCCGAGCCTGTCCCGCTGCTGGCCGATACGATAGGCGACGGCTTCTCCGTCGGGCACCGCAGCCTCGGCGGCCGCCGACGGGGTCGGCGCCCTGAGGTCAGCCACCAGGTCGGCAATCGAAATGTCCGTCTCGTGGCCGACCGCGCTAATGACCGGAATACGGGATCCGGCGATGGCCCGCGCCACGATCTCCTCGTTGAATGACCATAGATCTTCCTCAGCTCCGCCGCCTCTGCCGACGATAAGGACGTCCACCCGCTGATCCGAGTCCAGGTCCGCATGGCGGTTGAACAGCCTGATTGCCGAAGCGATCGCGGCCGCAGCTCCCGGTCCCTGGACAGGCGTCGGGCACAGAATCACGCGAACTCCCGAGTACCTGCGCTTCAGCACCGTCAGAATGTCGCGGAGCGCGGCGCCGTCTGAGGAAGTCACGACTCCAATGGAAGATGGTACGGAGGGGATTGGCTTCTTGCGGGCGACGTCGAAGAGCCCCTCCGCTGCGAGTTTCTTCTTCACGGCTTCGAATGCTCGTCGCATGGCGCCCTCACCGGCCGGCCGCAGTCGTCGTGCGATCAGCTGGTACTCTCCTCGGGCATCATAGACCGACAATTGGCCCCCTGCATGAATGAGCATGCCGTCGGCCGGTTCAAACCGGAGCGTCCGCGCATCCGACCGAAACATCACGCACCGGACCTGGGCCGACGAATCCTTCAGCGTGAAGTACAGATGGCCCGACGAATGCCGCTTGAAGTTGGATATCTCGCCTTCCACCCAGATGCGAGAAAAGCGCTCTTCGAGCAACTGCCGCACGCTCGCTGTGAGCGCGCCGACGGTCAAGATCTGATCTCGATCGGCGTCAGGATACAAAGGCTTATTATCTTGTGACAGTTGGAATGAGGGCGGCTGTAATAGACCTGGAAAGAGTCCGGGTTCCCGCGCCGTTCCCGAGGTACAACCAAGCCTGTTACATGATTCGCGTGCTGTTCGTTTGTTTGGGGAATATCTGCCGGAGTCCGCTCGCCGAGGGCGTTTTTAGAAAACTTGTTGCAGACCGCGGTCTGAGCGATCGCATCGAGGTCGATTCGGCCGGAACAGGCGGATGGCACGCCGGAGAACCACCCGACCGACGCATGCGCGCGACCGCGGAATCCCGCGGCGTGTCGCTCGACGGCATTCGGGCGAGACAGGTGAAGGCCGTCGCCCTCGACGAGTTCGACTACGTGTTCGCAATGGATCGTGAAAACCTGAGGGATCTCAAGGCGATGGCGGCGCGAGCGAATGATCAAGCGCTCCCCGGACGGTTGGATGATGATTCGAACCTTCTATGGGCGAGGGATAATTCCCCCCTGCTGTTCCGCACGTTCGATCCTGTGAAAGACGACCCCGACGTACCCGACCCGTACTACGGCGGCTCAGATGGCTTTACGCGTGTATTCGAGATCGTCGATAGAACCAGCCGGGCGATTCTCGATCATATCTGCCGGGAAGAGGGGTTGTCGCCGCGCGACGCCGCATCAAACCAGGAAGGCGGCGGACGTGCGCCCGCCTGACGCCGTCATAGCGTCGATCGAGCAGACTCTCGGTCAGGCCGTGCGCTCGATCGAGCCTGTCAGCGGTGGATGCATTGCGAATGCGAGTCGCGTCGAGTCCGGAGGGCGCGCATATTTTCTGAAATGGGCTGCCGGCAAAGCCGGGGAGACGTTCGTTGCCGAGGCGGAAGGTCTGGTCGCACTGGCCTTGCACGATTCTCGCCTGGTGGTTCCAAAACCGATTTCCACGAGGAACGCCGATGACGAGAGTCCCGGCATGCTGTTGATGGAGTGGATCGAGGAGGATATCAAAGGCAATGTCTTCTGGGAGAGTCTCGGCCGCGGACTCGCGGAGATCCATCGAGCGAACTCGGGAGCGACGTACGGATTCGAGACCGACAACTTCATCGGCCGCCTTCCCCAGCGCAATAAACTGGATGCGGATTGGGCCGAATTTTTTACCAACGAGCGGATTCTCCCGCAGGTCGAAATGGCACGCGTGAGCGGGAGGTGGTCTCTTGCATGGGATGCGGGTCTGAACGGACTACTTAATCGTCTCCCTTCACTGCTTCCGGCACGGCCTCATGCGTCGCTCGTCCACGGAGATCTTTGGACGGGGAACGTGCTCGCAACTCGGGGCGGCCGGGCAGCGGTCATCGACCCCGCCGTCTACCGCGGCCATCGCGAGGTCGATCTCGCCATGTCGGAGCTCTTCGGCGGATTCTCCTCCGAGTTCTATCAGGCTTACAACTCCGAGTGGCATGTGGAATCAGGCTATCGCGACCGTCGCGACGCTTACAACTTGTATCACCTGATCAATCATTTAAATCACTTCGGGAGCTCGTATGCCGGACAGGTCGCCGCAGTGCTCAAGCGTTTTGCATAGCGGTTTAGAGTCGTCCCGGACAGGGCACATTCACCGGCTGCCGCTCTACCCCGACTGGTTTGACACGAACTCGATCACGTGGCCGGAGAAGCCCTCCGGGTCGTCACGCATCGGAGTGTGACCGCTTCCCGGTATTGGAACGAACTTCGTCTGCGGGAGGTCTCGAAGGACGCGCTTCGGCGTGCCGCGCGGCAGCATGCGGTCCTTTAGACCCCAAATCAAGAGCACAGGCAGCTTGATGCTTCTGACGGCCTCCCGGTAACCGGCCGCATCGATGTCGAGCGCCCGATTGTTGCCGCGGATCCGACGAAAAGCCTCCCATTGTTCCGGACTCTCAACGGTCTGCGCAATGCCAAATTGTCCCAGAATGCGTCGCCTGAAGAAAGGCCGATCGACAATTCGAAAGAGCGGCGTATCCGCCAGAAGCAGGATCGGCGCAAGGATGCTGAAGCCGCCCGTGTTCACCAGAATCAGGCCGGCGAACCGATCAGGGTATCGGGCAACGGTTGCGGCGGCGACCTTTCCGCCAGCGGAATGGCCCAGCAGGTACGGCCTGTCGAGTGCCAATCTGTCAGCCGCAGCGAGTGTCAGTTTGGTGTACAGGTCCAACGAATAGACACCGCTCGGTTTGTCGCTGCCTCCAAATCCGAGCTGATCAGGAGCGACGAGCCGGACGGCATTCTGGGAAAGGTAGGGTGCGGCATGCCGAAACGACCCGCCAGTCGTGCCAAAACCATGGAGGGCCAGCACAGTGTGTCTCGCCTCGCCGTCGGGCGAGAAGTCATGAATGCGATTCCGGTAGCCTTCGAGCGTAATGGTCGTCGAATTGTACAATTGGAGCGGATCAGAACTGGATGGAAGCTCGAAATATATCGGCTTCTACGCGGACAGTTGGAGGAGCAAATAACGTCCAACCCCTTTAGGATTGTTTCGAACGCAGAAATTGCAGTACAATTAACACTCGCGCGTCTTGGTCTGTCAGGGCCGCCCGGTGCAATCTTCTACCACACACTAACCTCATTCTGGAGCAGTCGTGAACGTCCGACGAATAATCTCTCACTGTGCAATTCTATTCCTTTCAGCGGCGCCGCTCTCGGCACAGATCACGATCGACGCAACGTACTTCCATTCTCACCGGGACAAGGTCCTGAATTCGAGTACTTACACGATGCAAATGGACCATTATCCGGCCCTGGATGCGATCGCCGAGGCTACAGGGGGAGGACAGACATGCGATTTCTCTGTGTTTACGCATGCCCCTGGCGTACCGAATCAGTTGCCGGTTTTCAGCTCTGCCATTGGAACTCCGGGCGACGGCGACCCCGACTTTGGGGCCGCGAACTACGTTCAATTTCAGGACTATGCCGGTGGCGGGGAGTTCTGGTCATACATCAGTCTCACCGATGACGGGCTACGATCTCATAGGCTCAATCTTCAGGACTGAATCAGGAGAGCAGATGAGCAAAAATTTACCGCCGAACAGGTTCTACGCCTTCCCTTTGACCATGGGGTCAAGCTGGGATCAGACGATCGAAATCCAAACGGTCAGCTTTGGGGTCGAACATTCTGTCACGGTAAACGAGCACAGTGAGGTTGACGGCTGGGGAACGTTGATCACACCGGCGGGCTCTGCCCCCTGCATCCGCATGAGAAAGACTACGACAATCATGGAAACAGGAAAGACGGCGACGACGACCGACAACTATTTCTTCCTCACTAACGGTAATATCGCTGCTTCGATTTCCTACAGCAGCGAGATCGAAGGCGCCATCATTGCCACCCACAGTACGCTTGGGGGCACTGGGGGTACCGGTACCGCCGTCGAAGAGCTTCCGACTCCGGATTTCAGGTTGACGCAGAATTTTCCGAATCCGTTCTCGCGCACAACCACGATTGCATTCGAGCTTGACGGTCCGTCGGACGCTCAATTGCGCGTTTTCGACCTGATGGGACGTGAGGTTGCCCGCCTTGTCGATGGTCCCCTTCCGGCAGGTTCGCATCGCGCAGAGCTCGGAACGGAAGGCCTGACGAGTGGAGTGTACGTCTACAAATTGGAAGTCGGCGGCCTGGTGTCGATGCGGACGCTCACCATTCTTAAGTAGATTGAGCGATCACCCGCATGCCACAGTTCGAATTGGAAGACGTCAAGTCAGCGAAGGGTATCGAGCGGATTCGAGCACTCACGGCCGAAGAGGCGGCTCGGCAGTGGCTGGGGACATCCGACGACGCGGTCGTTGAGTTCGGAAAGCCGAATGCCGCCATGGAGGCGCTCGAAGGATGGAGGACCATCCTGGTGGCCGGCGTCGTTCGAGGTCGCATCCGTCCCCACCAGCGCATGCGATTCAGGAGAGACTGACCCCAAATGAAGCACAAGAAATGGCAGCAGCTCTCATCCCGATATCTGATCAAACGATGGTGGATGAACCTTCGGGAGGATCATGTCAGACTTCCGCACGGGGCCGAGATGGAGGAGTATCACATCCTCGAATACCCCGACTGGACGTGTATCGTACCGATGACGCGTGATCGCCGGTTGGTTATGGTCGAACAATATCGGTATGGCATCGACCAGGTAACACTCGAGCTTCCGGGGGGCGTTATCCAACCAGGCGAACCGCCGATCGAAGCGGCGCGACGCGAGCTGCTCGAGGAATCCGGCTATGGTGGAGGCGACTGGTCATTTGTCGGAAAGAGCGCACCCGATCCGACGAGGCATACGAACTGGGCTTGGTTTTACGTAGCTCGCGACGTCGAAGACCTCGGCGCTCAGCAGCTCGATGAGGGGGAGAACATCGGCGTGAAGACGGTCCCGATCGACGACGCGCTGACGATGGCTGCGTCTGGCAGGATTGCCCATGCGGTGCACGTTGCCGCTCTCTTATGGGCGGAGCGAAAGGGGCTGCTGTTGGGGTCTGTCTAGAGACATTGAAATCTGGGGTTACCGGAAGCCGCCTGCGGCGCCGGCGCTCCGAGGCAGGTTCGGGCTTCCTTTAGCTTTTGGGACGACGCCTGGCTGTCCACTCGACGGCTACCCGAGCACATCGGACCTTTTGGGACGGCCGCGCAGAGCCGTACCTTGGAACCTGGTGCCACAACCTGGCTACGTTCATCGGCCACGCTTCCCCGCTTCGCTCGGAGCAGGCTCAGGCGTGGCCCAACATCTTGGCGTGAGGCAATGCTTTTCCCCATAAGCGACGACGATCGCGATCTCTCAGGCCCCGCACTGGTGACGTGGACCATTTTTGGCGCCAACGTACTGGTGTTCATTTATCAGATGATGAACCCGGAGTTCACGAACGGCTGGAGCGTCGTGCCTTACGAGATCACGCACGGAGAGGATCTCGTAGGACCGGTCGTTCTGAGCGCCGGAAACGAGTCGGTCCAAATTCCGCACGCGCGCGGACCGGGACTCATTTACCTGACGATTCTCTCCGCCATGTTCATGCACGGCGGCATCGCTCACATTCTGGGTAACCTTTTGTATTTGTGGATATTCGGTGATAACGTTGAACATCGTTTCGGCCACGGGACGTTCCTGTTTCTCTACCTGACGAGCGGCGTTGCGGCGACCGTTGCGCAGATCATGCTGGATCCGGATTCGATGGTACCCAGCCTCGGCGCCTCGGGCGCGATATCGGGTGTTCTGGGTGCTTATCTCGTACTGTTTCCCCGCAATAGGGTGAACGCGATCTTTTTCTTCAGCGTGGTTTCGGTTCCGGCGATTCTCGTTATCGGTCTCTGGATCGCGTTCCAGTTAATCAGCGGTTGGGGCGTCCTGTCGGCGGGTCCGCAGCTCGGAGGCGTCGCTTACGGCGCGCACGTGGGCGGATTCGTGGCGGGGGCGCTGTGTGCTCTTGTTCTCAGAGGCCGTGTCGCAGAGCACGAGAACGTCTTGACGCACGTCGCCAAGCGCGAGGGCAGATCCCGGCCTTTGTGGTGAGGGGAGGGTAACTGTGGTCTGCCGCAGGCGCCGCGGCAGTAACCTCCCCCGGCTGATCGACGACCTCCATGTGGCAGCTTTCCCCCGAGGTGACCTCCCCCGGCTGAGCGCCCCTCTAAAGTCTGTCTCTACGAAGCCGGGTATTGCGCTCAGCCGCCCCCTCCGGCGGGGGACCACGTCCGAAAGTAATTCCCCCCCGGGCTTCCGCTCCCTCCGGCTCCTCCCGGTTGTTCGAGAGGTTCGACGTTTGACGTTTGACGTTCGACGTTCAGTCTGTCTCCTTGGCCGGTTCCTCGGTCTGTTCTTCGGTCTGTTCTTCCGCTTCGGGTTCCTTAACGCCGCCTGGATTGGTTTTCTTGGCTTTTGGCTTGGGTCCTCCTTTGATGGTCTCAAAGGTCAACTTTGCCTCAGCAGCTTCACCTTCGCGATCGATTCTGATCAAATCGCCTTCGCCCAGATTGTGGGCGAGAATCGATTCGGCCATGGGATCCTCGACGTATTTCTGAATCGCGCGGCGGAGGGGCCGAGCGCCGAACTGAACGTCGAACCCCTTATCCACCAGGAAGTCCTTGGCGGTGTTGGTCAGCTCGATCTCGATCCCGAGATCGTGCACTCGCTTGAAGAGCTCTCCGGCCATGATGTCGATGATGCCGTAAATGTGCTTCTTCTCAAGCGGGCGAAACACGATGACGTCGTCGACCCGGTTAAGGAACTCGGGATTGAACACGCGCTTCAGGGCGTCTTCCACCGTGCTCTTCATCGAGGCATAGTTGAACTCCTCGACGGATTGGGCGAATCCATAACTCTTGCCCAGATCCTTGATGTCGCGTGCTCCGATATTGCTCGTCATGATGACGATGGTGTTCCTGAAATCCACACGGCGTCCGAGGCCGTCGGTGAGGATCCCATCGTCGAGCACCTGCAGCAGGATGTTGAACACATCGGGATGGGCCTTCTCGATTTCGTCGAGAAGCACCACCGAATATGGTTTCCTGCGGACGCGTTCCGTCAATTGGCCGCCTTCCTCGTACCCGACGTAGCCAGGAGGGGCTCCGACGAGCCGGCTCACCGAGAACTTCTCCATGTACTCACTCATGTCCACCCGAATGAGCGCGTCGGCCGCATCGAACAGGTATTCGGTGAGCTTTTTGGCGAGCTCGGTTTTCCCGACGCCGGTAGGACCAAGGAAAATGAACGATCCGATGGGTCGTTTCGGGTCTTTTAGTCCGGCCCGTGTCCGGCGGATCGCCCGCGAGAGCTTCTCGATGGGCTCATCCTGTCCTATGACCTTCGCTTTAAGCGACTCCTCCATATTGAGGAGTCGTTCGCCTTCGGGCCGGGCGATGCGGTCGACGGGAATACCCGTCATCATCGCGACGACGTGGGCAATGTCCTCTTGTGTTACGTCATACACCTCGTTGACGGCCTGTTCTTCCCACTCGGTTTTGGCCCGGGCTAGCTCGTCCTGGAGTTTCTTCTCGCGATCTCGGAGTCGAGCCGCCTCTTCGAATCGCTGGCTCTTGACGACACGATTCTTCTCGGCTTTGATTTCCTCGATTTCCTCCTCGAGCTTCACGACGTTTTCGGGGACGCGAATATTGGAGAGGTGCACCCGAGCGCCGGCTTCGTCCATCACGTCGATGGCCTTATCGGGGAGGAAGCGGTCGGTGATGTAGCGATCGCTCAGTCTCACCGCGAGTTCCAGCGCATCATCGCTGTAGGCGACGTTGTGGTGCTCCTCGTACTTCGTATGAATGGTCTTGAGAATCTCGACGGTCTCGTCGGCCGACGACGGATCGACGATGATTTTCTGGAATCGGCGGTCGAGTGCGCCGTCCTTTTCTATGTACTGTCTGTACTCGTCGAGGGTCGTAGCGCCGATGCACTGGATTTCACCTCGTGCAAGGGCCGGCTTGAACATGTTGCTGGCGTCGAGAGAGCCCGAAGCGCCGCCGGCTCCTACAATAGTGTGAAGCTCGTCGATGAACAGGATCACGTCGGGACTCTTCTCGAGTTCGTTCATCACTGCTTTCATTCGCTCTTCGAACTGACCCCGGTATTTCGTGCCGGCAACAAGTGCGGCGAGGTCAAGCGTGACAATGCGCTTGTCGTAGAGTACCCGGCTGACCTTTCTCTGGACGATCCGCAGGGCCAAGCCTTCCGCGATGGCCGTCTTGCCAACGCCGGGTTCCCCGATGAGGACCGGGTTGTTCTTCTTCCGACGACTCAACACCTGGGCGACACGCTCGATTTCGCGCTCCCTCCCCACGATGGTGTCCAACTTGTCATCTTCGGCGAGCTTCGTCAGATCGCGACCGAAATTGTCTAGTACAGGCGTCTTGCTCTTTTCCATCTTGCTGCGCTCCTTGCGGAATCCTGATGAGGAACGACTACTGCCACCGCTTTCACCGCCGCGCGTGGACGACTTTCCCGTGATGATCGAGTCGAGCTCTGCGCGAACGCCGTCGTATGTAATCGAAAACCCTTGTTGCAATATCTGTGCCGCGATGTTCTCGTCGTCCCTGAGCAGACTCAGCAAGAGATGCTCGGTGCCGATTACATCGCTCTTATACAGCTTTGCCTCGAGGTAAGTAATCTTGAGGACTTTCTCTGCCTGCTTGGTCAAGGGGATGTTCCCAACAGTCAGAGTACCGCCGGTGCTTCGAACGGTATCCTCGACCATCTTCTTCAGCTTGAAGAGGTCGCACCCGAGATTCCGAAGGATTTTGACGGCAATTCCCTCGCCTTCCCGGATGATGCCGAGCAGGAGGTGCTCGGTTCCGATATAGTCGTGCCCGAGGCGGATCGCCTCTTCTCGACTGAAAGAGATGACGTCTCTTACCCTGTTTGAAAAATTGCCTTCCATTCGCTCTCCGGATATCGACACGAGTCCACTCTGCGACGCGCGAGAGTCACCCGCCGTTACAACCTACTCTCCACGGGGACTGAACGCAAGGCATCCGCCTGAATTCCCCCTCACCGTTCTTTAGCCGATCGACACGTGGCTCAAGGTAACATTGCTCAGGCTGCGAAACTCGACCCGCACCCGCACGTGGACGTCGCATTCGGATTCTCGAAAACGAACCCGCGCGCCTCCAGCCCGTCGTGGTATCCGATGGTTGTGTCCATCAGATACAGCCCATGGCGTTTGTCCATATAGACGGTAATGCCCTCGATCTCGAACGCGACGTCGTGCTCCCGCTTCTTGTCGAAACCGAGTATGTAGCTCATGCCGGAACAGCCGCCGCCTTTGACTCCGACTCGAAGCGCATATCCTTCGGGGAGTTCCTTCGTCGCGATGATTTTCTGGATCTCTCGCGCAGCCTGCTCCGTGAGCCTGATAGGGGTCGTAACCTCGTTCTCAACCTGATTCATACCGAGTTTCGCGTCCCGTTAAACAAAGTCGGGCAATTGGATGCTTTCAAACGACCTGTGGTGGACGCCAGTTCCGCACGGTTCGGTATCACCGCGAGCTTGCGACGACCACCGGCCGTTTGACCCGCACGACGTCCCCCGCCGAAGTGTCCACGGCCTCGACATACACGATGAAGACGCCGGGGGACAGAGCGCGGGCGGCATCGTCCCTTCCGTCCCAAATCAGGGATGCCTCGGGTCCGACCGCCCGGGCATCGGTGAGGCTGCGGACCATGCGTCCCGCCGAATCGAAGATCCACACCGCGATGGAACTAGCCGGCCGTCCGGTTCTAACGTCGATCTGCGTGAAGTCCTCCCATCCGTCACCGTCGGGGGAGAAAGGGGAGGGGCTGATGCTCAAGCTCTCCTGGCCAGGTACACGATTCGAGAGCGAAACCGAATTGACCCGCCCCGGCGTGCCGCCTTCGCCGGACACACTGCTTGTCCAGCCTCCCGGGTCGTTGGAGGGCGACTCGGCCGCGATCCGTTCAAGTGATACCCCAGTTGTGGTGGGCAACTCGGGAAGGTGCCATTGAGGCGAGTAGGTCACACCGTCGAGTATCTCACCTCCGGCCGCGTGGAGTTTCACAGTGTCCCCATGGTTGTCGAGGAGCAACGATTGTCTACGAACCGGAGCTGAGGCGGAAACGGAATCAGGGGGGGTGGAGGGGAAAGCTTCCCTGAAGGACGTCGCACCTGTGCCTGAAGCGTGGAAATAACCGTAGCCGCCTGCGTGAAGTCGCCGTGGACTGTCGTCTGATCGAAGCGTATCACTTACACCCTTTTCTGTTGGGACTCCACTGAGGTACATGCCGCGCATGGCGATCGGGACGTCTGCCACCGACCTGATTTCGACGAACTCCAGTTGGTCTGCCACCCCATCGAAAGCGTCAGCCTTAGGCTCGAAAAGGATCTCGTTGATGATCACGTCCGCCGCTCGCGGCTGACGGGCAACGGCGATGCTCTCCCTGCCCGCCACGTTTCCGGATGCGTCGACGAGCCCCTCGACGGTGAGCGCCGTGAGATCGGCGCCCGACCATGGCTCGATTATGATTTTCCGGTGGTCGGATGAAAGCCGTGCCGAGATCGGCCGGTCGCCGGATCCGAATCGAATGTCGGCTGTTTGCAGCGCCGCGGGGTCAAGCGGTTCGGACGCGTAGACGATGACGTATCCGTCGATCCACTCCTCGGCCTCCACGAGCGACGGCGCCGTTCGATCCGGCCGGTAGACACTGTTTTCGGAGCCCGGCGTTCCACCCGATGGATCGGTAGAGACTCGCCAGTTCGAGGGGTTCATGGCCGGGGCGTTCGGATCCACGCGCTCCAGTGATTGCCCGTACGCCCCCCAGTCGCCGTCGTAGAACACGGAGTCGACCGACGAACCGGCAATCCAGACGAAAATGGCGTCCCCGCCGTTATTGAGTGCGGGCCATGAGGGAACCTCGATCCGAGGCCCGTTGAATCTGGCGTCGAAAGCGAGCGAATCGCGTACCAGCACCGCATATTCTCCAGGATGCAGAGGATGAGCTGAAGCGGTAATGGGTACAGGGACCTTCCGTTCATCGGATATGGAGACACGGCTCAGATCAACGTCGTCCTCTGACCGGTTGAGGATCTCGACGAATTCCAGCTGCGCCTCGGAGTCCCTGAAAAGAAACTCGTTCACGATGACCTGGGCCGATGCGGCCTGCATCAGGCCGCTTACGGCGAAAAGTGCTAGAACGGTATGGACTAGCGGGAACCTATTCGGATGGTGTGTTGGCACGTCGTTTGAGATGGTTGACCAGCAGGCGGCTGATCATTTCCGTCGTTGGAACCAGCGCAGCCTCGGCGATATCGAATCGCGAATCATGCAGCGGGTAGCTTGTTGACGGACCATCGGACGTGCCGATGCGGATGAGGGCTCCGGGGATGTGATCGAGGTAATGCGCGAAATCCTCGCTCCCCATGCTCGGAACCCGAACCCTGAACACCGACTTCTCACCATACAACTCGGTGATCGTGTCTTCCACGGTTGCCATGAGCTCGGCGTCGTTACGGACGGCCGGGGCTCCCGGGAAAAGCTCGAACTCGATCTCGGCGTTGTACAGCGCGGCAAAGTGCCGGGTCGTTTTCTCGACCTGCCTTCGCAGGTAGGCCCGGTCCGACCGATCGATACAGCGGATCGACCCTCCGAATTCCACGACGCGTGGAATCACGTTGAGTGTTCTTCCTCCACTCAAGCGGGTGAGCGTCAGGACTGAGCTGTTCCGAGCGTCGTTCACGCGGCCTACGATCTGGTAAAGGGTGTTCATGACCTGAACGGCGATCCAGACCGTATCAGTCGACTGATGCGGTCTCGCCGAATGGCCCGTACTATTCCCTTTGACACGTATGACGAACGAATCATAACCTGCCGTAACCGCGCCGGTCATCAATCCGAACTGACCGACGGGCAGTGTCGGGTCCACATGCGACGCGAAAACGGCGTCGACGCCGTTGAGAACACCGTCGCGAATCATGGCGAGCGCCCCTGAGGGCTGCCCTTCTTCACAAGGTTGAAAGAAGACGCGAACGCGGCCGTGGATCTCGTTTCTCCTGCCGGCCAGCGTTATCGCAACGCCCACGGCGATGGCGGTGTGCGCATCGTGACCGCAGAGATGCGCCACTCCGTCTACTGTGGACGCGTAGGGTGCGATCTTCAGGTCCTGGATTGGAAGCGCGTCCATATCCGCGCGATATGCTACGGTTTCACCGGGGTGGTCGCCCTCGACGTCGACGAAGATGCCGGTAAGGGCCAACGGCCCAACGACCGGCAGGCCGTGCTCCTCGAGCCTGCTTCCGATGTACTGAGACGTCCCAAACTCGGCGAAGCCCACCTCGGGATGGCGATGAAGGTGCCGTCGAACGGATACCAGAAAGTCCCGCATTTCCTCCGGTTTCTCTACGACGAGATCTGCCTCAGCGATCGTGTCGGTATTCACAAAAATATCAGGTATCCGTGATTTGGAAAGTTGCCTGTTTAAAACCTGAACGACTGTCTTGTTCTCGCGACGTGAAATGGTCAGGATTCGTTGAACGCATCGGATCGGAGCGAGCCTGACAGGAAGTCCACCATATCAGGGAAGGATGAAGACTCGCCGAAGATTCTTCTCTGTTTCTGGTAGGACGCGCCGTCGCGAAGGAGTTTCAGAACGTCTTTCAGCTCGTCTTCGCATTCGAGCTCGATCGAATGACCCTCCAGCCGGCCGACGAGCCCCTCTATGTCGTCTGCCAGCCCTCGCTGGGTGCCGGCGTTGTCGATGATGACATTGGCTTCGAGCCCGTATCGGGCGGCGCGCCATTTGTTTTCTCTGACGATCCAGGGTCTGAGCAGCTCGGGCATCAGTCCGGTGTCATAGCACGAATCCAGCCAGTCGACGAGGCACTGCGTGAGCGCCGTGATGGCAGCTGTGTCGGTCAGCGTGCTTGGGCAGTCACAGATCCGAATCTCGATGGTTCCGAATTGGGGGTGGGGTCGAATGTCCCACCAGATTTCCCGGATGCTTTCGATGGCGCCGGCATTTATCAATGAGTTCATGAAGGACTGAAACTCACCGTAATTCGCCAGTCGAAAGGGCAGGCCCGCGGTCGGCATGCCTTCGAAAATCTTCGTTCTGGCGGATGCCAGGCCGGTGTCCTCGAAATCGATGAAGGGGGACGACGCAGAAAGGGCGAGCAGGTGCGGCAGGTACTTCGTGAGCGCATTGCAGATCGCAATGGCTTTTTCGCCGGACTTGACGCCGACGTGTACGTGCAGTCCATAAATCATCAGCCGTCGCGCGGGCCACTGGATGCGCTTGACGAGGGTGAGGTACCGTTCGTTGGGATAGATCGACTGTTCTCGCCACTGGGCGAACGGGTGCGTGCCCGCCGCAGCGTAAGTGTGGCCGAGCTCGTCGCCGATCTCGTAAAGGATTTCCAGCGATCTCGTGAGGTCGGCGCGAGTTTCGGCGACCGAGTTACAGATGCCTGTGATGACCTCTATGGTCGACTGGGTCAATTCCTGCTTGATCGGCATCTCATCCGGAATCCGTTCCAGAATCTGGATCGACCGGGAAGTCAGATTGCGTGTCTCAGGATCGATTATCTGCAGTTCGATCTCGACGCCGAGGGTCGGGCGCGGCGAACCGTGGAAGGGGATCGGCTTCGGGATGCGAGCGGGTTCGGTCAAGATCTCTGATTGTTATAAACGACCTGGAGGGAGAGGCGCGAAGATAACGAAGTCCGAGCAGGAAAGTGAGAGACGGTCACACCATCCCGCTACGCTTCCGAATTATCCACTCTGCAGAGAGCAGCACCACGATGACGAACAGTATGGGCAGGAATCGCCGAAGCGCAAGCTGTGATTCCTCTTCGATCTGCTCTGTTTCCAGAGACGCGTTCTCGAAACCCTCGTTCCTCAGCGAGGCGAGCTCCGCGAAATGGACGAATTTGCCGCCGGATCGGCGTGCGATGCCTCGCATCAGATCGGGGTCGGCTTGCGAGTCCTGAAACTCCAGGAGGAGCTCCCCGACGGCGAACTGCCCGCTGTCGGCGCCGAGGGTGACGCCGTCCTTCTCTGCGACCGCGCGATAACGGTAGGTCCCCTGCGGGAGACGATTGAGCCCTCGCGAATACGTTCCGGCGCCGAGGGACTCCATGCGGTAGTCCAGCGTCGACCCTGCAGGATCGGTGACGGACAACACAAGGGATGCGTCGCCAACGGGCTCGAGGCTCTCGTTGTAGACTTCACCGGAGAATTTCACCGCCTCTCCTCCGTCGAAGAGCTCCTCGTTCGGACGAACGCGCACGGGTCGGTCATCGCTTTTCGTGGCAATCCACTGAAGAAGGTTGGCGAGCAGTTCGGGGAAAACGCGATCCAGGTCCGACAAATCGGTCGGGACGTTGCGCCATCGCCAGATTCCCGCCCCCAATATGGCCGCCGAGCGTGTGCCGCTGCGACTTCTGACGACGAGCAGCGGTTCGTCGAGCGGGACGCCGCGAATCGAGACGGTCGCCAGCGTACGGGCATCGGGGGTTGCCTCCCAGCGGCTCGACGAGTAGGAGAGCGGCGGAAGGCGCTCGAGGTCTCCTGAGATATTTAGGATCGGGTGCGTCCTGCCCGAGGCGCTTTCGACGGCGGATGCGTCGACGAATCCCTGCCGCATCGTCAGGACGGAGACCGGGAGCACAGGACCGAGCTTCTCTCGGACAAGGCGGAGGTCGGTGGTTCTGTCCAGGAGGAAGAGCACAGGCTTACCTGACTCAGCCACGGCGTCGAGGATGTCGGAATCGGCCTGGCGCCCTGGGTATCCGGCAAGGATGACGACGTCAAAACGATCGAGCGAGGAAGGAGGAGGTTCGCCCTCGTACCATTCGGAGCCGGACTTCTGTGTGCGGGCGTCGATCTCGAGATCGGGGTCTGCCTGCAGCATCTCACGGACAGCTGCCACGTCGGGGGAAGGCCCGGCGGCGAGAAAAAGAACCGACAGTTTCCTTCGAAGGATTCGGGCCGAAAACGACGTCCTGTTGTTTGCCGTCGTCCGCTCGCCATCCAACGCGTCGACGGCCGCT
>DATKEJ010000294.1:0-4799 GCA_035512315.1 Rhodothermales bacterium
GCACGAGACCTTCGCCGTTTCACGCTTTGGTTCGCCGGTCTCGAGGTTCAGTGGGCGAACTTGGTGATCCTTATGATCGGCCTGGCCTTGTTCACTATGTGGTGGCGGCGGCGCGAAAGATCCTGATCGAGGTTGGATGCGGTGGACAAACCCAGGTCACGGTTTACATTACATTCCGAATGTGACGCCCATCAACCCTTCTTTCGACATGCATCGACTCGTTCTCAGCGCGGCAGCAATCGTGCTAGCCGCCGTGCTTCCGTTGACCGCACAGATTCAACTTACGGCGATATCGGCGGGACACCTCGTTGATCCGGCAAGTGGCACGGCGACCCCGGATCAGATCATCCTGGTAGAACGCGACGCTTCGACAGGCAAGAGCAGGATACTCGCTGTGGGGTCCGACGTGGATATTCCCGATGAAGCGGAAGCGATTGATCTATCCGGCTTCTACGTGCTTCCCGGCCTCGTCGACGCCCATGATCACCTCGGCATCACCTACAAAGAGGACCCGGAGAGCTGGTATTACTACCTGACGGTGATCATGGACAGCACGCCCCTTCGCGCGATCCAGTCGTTTTCTACGGGTTTTCAGAAACTCGCATCAGGGTTCACAGTCGTTCGCGACCTGGGCAACAACGGGCTTTACGCCGATACAGCCTTGCGTCAAGCGATCGAGATGGGATGGGTGCCCGGGCCGACGCTCATCAACTCCGGAATCATAATCGGAGCGTTCGGAGGACAGTTTTATGAGATCCCGGAGCGGGAAGACACCGTGTATCCCGAGTATTTGAACGCGGATACCGACGACGAGATTGTCAAGGCGATCCGCCGCAATATTCACTACGGCGCAAAGGTCATCAAGGTCTGCGTCGATTGCCAGAAGTATCCGTACACCGTCGATCAGCTGAAGCTCTTCGTGAGCGAGGCCGCGAATGCGGGCCAGAAGGTTGCGGGCCACGTCCAGACCAGGGAGGGCGCCCTCCGAGCGATCGAGGCCGGCATCTTCTCGATCGAGCACGACATTGCGCTCGACGATGAGCTCCATGTCATGATGGCCGAGAAGGGGATCTGGCGCGTCGGTACCGAGACCCCGATGACCGACTACTACCGCGGAAGCGAGGAGCGGTGGCAACGGACGGTCGACGGCATTAAGAGCGCGTACCGCCGCGGCGTCAAGATGGCCTTTTCGACCGACGCCGACTACTACATACGCGACCTGCATCGAGGCGAGCTGACCATCGACTTTATCAAGAGCTGGCAGGCGGCCGAGATACCGGATGCAGAGATCTTGAAGATCATGACGACGAACGGTTTTGAAGTCTGCGAGATCGAGGACGAGCGCGGCCCCATCGAAGTCGGACTGGCCGCCGACATGATCGCGGTCTCCGCAAATCCGCTCGAGAGCATCGACGCCCTACGCGACGTGTCGTTCGTGATGAAAGACGGTCTGGTGTTCAAGAAAGACGGCATCGTCTCATCCCTCGAGTTCTTCCACAACGGGCCGGCGTACGGCTGGAGAAAACGATAGCCGCCGTGAAATCTCCCGATGGAAAGCACATCGCCTTTTCTTCGTGGCGCGACGGCAACGCCGATAGGCCGACAGCGCAGGCTCTCCAGCGCACTTGATTCCTTCAGGCGGGCAAACTGCGCAGAGGGCTCAGTGGGCTACGCTCGAGAAACCCCGGATAAAGGCGTCCGTCAAGATTTCGTGCGTGCAGGAACCTTGGTGGCCTGCGGAGTTGGAAGGCGGTCCTGAAGGTTCCAGGTTCAGGTTCCATGCAAGGCGTAAGTCTTGAAAACCTTTACATTTCTGCTTTCTGATTTCTGCTTTCTGATTTGCTTAGAAACATCGCCATAGTGGCCCACGTCGATCATGGCAAGACGACCCTCGTCGATGCCATGCTCTGGCAGAGCGGCATTTTCCGGGAGAATCAGGACGTGCGTGAGCGCGTCATGGACTCCATGGATCTCGAGCGGGAGAAAGGCATCACGATCATGGCCAAGAACACCGCCGTGATGTACGAGGGTGTCAAGATCAACATCGTGGACACGCCCGGTCACGCCGATTTCGGCGGGGAGGTGGAGCGGACGCTTCAAATGGTGGATGGCATTATGCTGCTCGTCGATGCGGCCGAGGGACCGCTTCCGCAGACGCGTTTCGTGCTGTCGAAGGCGATGGCATTGCAGCTCCCGGCAATCGTCGTCATCAACAAGATTGACCGTCAGGATGCACGTCCCGAGCAGGTCTTGAACGAGGTGTACGACCTGTTCATCGATCTGGATGCCCGCGAAGAGCAAATCGACTTCCCCGTCATTTATGCAGTGGCGAAGGATGGCCGGTGCACCGTAAGCCTGGGGCAGCCGCTTACCACCCTCCGTCCGCTATTCGAGGCGATCATCAACCATGTTCCGCAGCCGGGAGGCGACGCCGGAGAGAGTCTGCAGGTCCTGGTCACCAACGTACAGCCCGACGCATACCGCGGCCCGCTGGCCATCGGCCGGGTCATGCACGGCACCATTCGAAACAGGCAGATTGTGTCGCTCTGTCATCGGGACGGCTCTTTTACGCGTGCAACAGTCGCAGGTCTTTTCGTTAACGATGGACTCGACCGGGTGGAAGTCGACGAGGCGGGACCCGGCGACATCATCTCCATGGCCGGGCTATCAGGGATAGGACTCGGTGAGAGCATTGCCGATGGGGACGATCCTCGGCCGTTGAAGCTACTCCACGTCGACGAGCCGACGATGTCGATGGAGTTCCGGATCAATGATTCGCCCTTCAGCGGAAGGGAGGGCCAGTTCGTGACGTCTCGGCATCTTCGTGATCGGCTCGCGAAGGAAGCCGCCCACAACCTGGCCATCCGGGTCGAGTCGACCGAATCGGCGGACAGTTTTCTGGTTTACGGACGGGGCGAACTGCAGATGGCGATCCTCATCGAGCAAATGAGAAGGGAGGGCTTCGAGTTTTCCGTCGGCGTTCCGAGGGTACTGACCAAGGTGGACGACGGCATGAAGAAGGAGCCATTCGAGACCGCCTTCGTCGACGTAGCCGAGGAGTACATGGGCGTAGTCGTGCAGAAGCTCGGCGTGCGAAAGGGCGTCATGACGAGAATGATCAACCACGGTTCGGGCCGGGTGCGTCTCGAGTTTGACATCCCGAGCCGGGGGCTGATTGGTTACCGGACGGAATTCCTGACAGACACGAAAGGGACGGGCATCCTGACGCACATGTTCAGGGGGTACGAGCGATGGGCCGGGGAGATTGTTCATCGCACGACGGGTGCGCTCGTTGCCGACCGCTCAGGTAAAGTGACGGGCTACGCTGTGATCAACCTGCAGGAGCGCGGTGAGCTTTTCGTCGCGCCCACTGACCCCGTGTACTCCGGGATGCTCGTCGGCGAGAACAGCAGAGACGTCGATCTCGACGTCAACATCACCAAAGAAAAGAAGCTGACGAACATGCGGGCGGCGTCCGCCGACTCGTTCGAGAAGCTCGTACCGCCCAGACGCATGTCATTGGAAGAATCGATCGAGTTTATCCGCGACGATGAGCTGATCGAGGTAACTCCGAAGACGCTTCGGATTCGCAAGCGGCATTTGGATCCAAACGACCGGATCAAGCAGGCGAAAAAGCTAGCGTCCGCCTGACCGCCGGCCCGACGGAAGACGGACTCGCGGTTGATGACCGCGTGATTCCGATATTGGCGGACAATCTCGCGACAATTGCCCGGGAAGTACATGGCACTCCGGCGCCCTTACGAGGTGGTTTCGTTGATCCCGCTCGTGCTTTGGATAGCGGGCCGTGTATACGTATCCTCGTTTGACGATGGGGAGGCTGGGCCGCTGCTCCCATCCTGCTTGTCCCGCTCGCAGTTAGCCTCGTCGTCGGCATCGTCCTCGCTGTGGCCTATCTCCGACTTCCGCGATCAGAGCGGCATTCACCGAGGTCGATCATCGTCCTCATCCTCCCGTGGATCCCAATTTTCCATGTTCTCGCGGGGAATGTGTGGCGCTCGATGACGGGGTGAGTTTGGTGTTCCGATTATAGGAGTGAGGGGTTTATAAACCTGTCAGGTCTTTAGACCTGTCGGGTCTTTAGACCTGTCCGGACTCAAGACCTGTCAGGTTGGCGATCCCGGAACGGCCAAAAACTCGGCGAGTAAGAAACGTTTTCCGCTTCCGCCACAAAGAGTCGCAATGAACTCTCCACAACGGGCACAGTCTGGCCGACGTCGATCGCAGTCGCGACTCCAGATGATCGTGGCGCCGCTCGTGATATTGCTACTGTTAGGCCAGTTCGCGCCAGTCGGTCTCCTCACGTCGGGCGGGGCAGCCGATCACGACTGTCCGCATTGCGCAGGTACGATGAGCCATGGCGCGATGTCCACGAAGTGCATGCACCCGGGAGTTGATACGGAGCCGCAAGTTCATCATGGCACGGCCGCGACGGCGCACCATTCGGAGCGCCGGGGAGAGGCCTCCTTCTGTGGATGTGGGACCTACGGCACGTCCCTCACGATTGTCCCCCCGATAGGAAAGACTCTCACCGCGACCGTGTCTGCCGCTCAGGCGCCCCGCTCTCTTGATTTGGCGTTTGCCGAACCGCGCGATCACGCGCATGTTATCGACAGCTCCAATCTGTTCCATCCGCCACGATTCGTCTGATCCGGCTCCCAGTGTTTTGAGCCGACTTGAATGGCTGCAAGAGCCATCGTAGGACAGACCGACCGGCCCGCCTCGGGTCGACGCACCCATTTCAGACTATCTGAGCACGGAATCATGCCAGAATCTTCTTG
>DATKEJ010000295.1:0-24153 GCA_035512315.1 Rhodothermales bacterium
GTAAGATTCGGACTGCCACGTGGATTGCGCGCAGCGGCTCGGAGGATCGAGCCCACAGCTCAACCGTCTCGAGATCGCGACGGATGATCAGGTCTCCCACGATCGCGTCCGATTTCGCAAGTTGAGCCTCCAGGCCGGGGATCGGAGCCCCGTCCGGCCACACCCCTAGAGCAATCGCTTGGGCGAGGACGGTGAGGTCGCGAACGTCCACTACCTCGTTTCCGACAGGAAAGGGGTGCAGATCGAGCCTCGACTGTCTCTCGGGAAGGTCGATTCGTCCCAGGATCAGATCGATTCCTAGAACGAGGTCGACGATGTCGACGGACCCGTCGTCGTTGACGTCGCCCCGGGCATTTTCGCCGGTTACCTCTCCGATGATAGCGATGGTGTCGGGCGAAGTGGAGGCATTGTGCTCGATGACGAGCCAATCTTCGACCGGGCCTATGCCGTACAGCGAACCGTCGACGGTGATCGTCATTACTGCTGAGATACCGGCTTCGAGCGTCAAGAACGTCGGGTTAACTCCCAGTAGACCGCTGATGCCGTACGCGTCGGCGACTTCCAACGTGCTGGCGCCGACGTTCGTGATCACAATGAGCGCTTCTAAGGTGGAATCGGCAGCGATCGTTCCGAACCGAACGACAGACGAATCAATCTGGAGGTGTGGAGCCTGTGGCACTACCCTCAATTCGTGAATAGCCGGGTCCACATCCAGAAACAAATCCGCACCGCTTTCGGAAGCAGCAGAGGCAACCACGTCGCGAATGGCCAGGGAATCGAGACGGCTTGGGCTCTGGCCCAGCGGAAGCGTGCTCACTGAAATCAGAAACAACGAGTCGGTCGCTACCGGGGGCAAGCCCTGCGTCCCTTCCGCAATCGCAACGACTTGAACCGAAGACCCGTTGACCTCGTGAGATATGTGCCATTCGGGCGAATCGAGACCGGCAGGACCGGCGGCCAACGATACAAGAGACAGGCCGGGCGAGAGGGTCACCCTGAACTGAATGCCCTGAAGCCCGTCGGACGAGGGGATGAGGGTAAGACCGATCGGGACGACAAATGCCTCCCTGTTTTCTATCGACGTCGACGATCGCTCGGCGAACCCGACACGATTCCACGCCATCGGTCCGTCTGCGGTGATCGACACGTCATCCACACGAACGTTGCCACCCGTAGCGTGGAGGGCCTTCAATCTGAACCTGACGGCCGCCTCGCCCATCAACGTTGAAGGAATCGGCGCCTCGACCGCCCCATAGGTCGACGGGGCAGCAGGAAGTCCTGCCGTCGAGTCTACGACGATGATGGTCCACGTCGAACCCCCGTCGAGTGACGCCTCCAGGCGAATGTTCAGCGAGTCGTATGTCGCGGTTCTTCTTGCGGAGTAGGCGATTGAGGCCATTGTGACCGCTGAAAAGTCATAGACCGGAGAGACGACCGTCCCGGGCGCATTTCCTTTGTTCTCAATGTTGTTACCTCCAGAACCGGACGAGGGCACGCTTGCACTGACCGCCCAGGCATCCTCAGGCGACGACCACCCCGGTGGGAGATCGGGAGCGTCCACCGCATCAAAATTTTGACCATATTGAGTCGGTTGTGCCTTGCCGGCGTTCGCTCCAGCGAACAGGATGAGCACGCCGGCGACCAATGTTGTTAAGCTTTGCATGGCTGTGAAGGTCTGAGTGGATGTGACCTACAGTGGACAGTTGAGGAGGGCCATTCATACCCTTGCTTAACCAAAAGTTCATAGTCGAGTAAACGGGCGGCACGTGATGACCCAGTGATTCATTTTGGCCCCATTCACTGCCGGAACAGCCCTGTCGGGAGGGGTGTAAAACTTTTCGTCACTATTTCGACTCAAATTGCGCGACCATGTCTTCTGAGTGTCCGAAACCATTTACTTCCGGTCTTTCGGCCGCATTGCTGCTGATCGGTCTGATCGTCGGCTCCCAGCCGGCGGTCGCGCAAGATGTCGACGCGAGGTTCGACGAAGGCATTGCGGCCTTCCGTGACGGCAACTATGCCGATGCCGAGCGGCTCTTTGCAAAGGTCGTGGGGGACGATCCCGCCAACGCCCAGGCTCGTTATATGCTGGCGCGGATCTACTACGAGACCCCCATGAAGGATTTCGGAAAGGCCGGAAAGGAACTCGACGAGGCAATCAAGCTGGAGCCCGACAACATCGACTATCTGGTTGCCAGACTCGAGCACTTGCGGGCTGAGTCGTCGAATTACCTCGTCGACCGAATGCGCGACATGAGACGCATGAGCTTGGCAAGCCAGGTCCTTAAGCTCGACCCGGATAACGGCGTCGCACACGAAGAGCTGGGAAAGGCGCACGTCCGGGACTTCTGGAGGTACCGTAACGCGATCTCGCTGCCTACTCTTGGCCTGCGCGAGACGCTCGTCCGGCGCGATGTGCCACGATTCAACCCGGTGACCGTCGGCTCCGACCCAGGTTCCGATCCAGCCCTGGCGACGCAGGAAAGGCAGCAGGATATCGACGATATTCTCTTCGCACCCGACCAGTACGAATTTCGCAACGAGGATCTGTTCAACATCAAGCGTCTGGAAGTTCAGGGCGTCCCAGTTCAGGATCTTCGAGGTCGGGCGGATAGGGCGTATGCGAAGGCTATCCACCACCTGACCAAAGCGCTCGAAGCCGACCCCATGCGCCGTGACGTGTACGACTACCTGATGCGCGTCTACGCCTTGAAGGAGGATTATCCCCGCGCGATGTCGACCCTTCAGGATATGTACGCCTTCTTTCCCGAAGACGCCTCGTTCTGGTTCTACCTCGGCCTCGTTCACTACCGGACCGGCCAGAGCGACGCCGCCTCGAAAAGCTTCGAAACCGCACTCAAGTACTCAGGCGATAAGATTCGATTCGCCTTTGAGAATCTCGACTTGTTCCTGCCGCCGGAAGAGAAGGCGGCGTATCAGCAGGACCCGATTGTGTACGCATCCCGGTTCTGGACCAGTAAGGATCCTCGTTTCCTGACCCCTTACAACGAGCGAAAGCTCGAGCATTACGCACGCCTCGTTTACGCCGACCTTCTCTACGGCGCGCCCCGGATCGACCTTCGCGGCTGGGAAACCCAGCGGGGTCAGATTCTCGTGCGGTACGGGGTTCCCGTGAGCGACGTCGTTGTAAGCGGCGGCTTCGAGGCGATCTTGCGTCACGTCTCTGCTTCCAGGACAAGGGCGAAGGAACTCGAGCAGGTCGACGCTCCTGGACAGGCCGTTCTCGACTTTGATCAGACGATTCTCGAAGCCAATACCTTCAATATCTGGGACTACGGCGACTTCAAGTTTGTCTTCGAGGATCCGTTTCGCAACAACGAGTACCGCCTCTACAGTCCGTCTGCTAAGATGCTGAACGATGGCAACGATGCGTGGGAGAACGATTACGTCATCAAATCGGCGGAAACGTTCAGAGAGACACCTGAGAGGTACGAGTATGAGGCGCCAGGCCGGCAGGTCGACATCCCCTATCTCGTTACCACGTTCCGCGGCGGGGGAGATCAAACCGACGTCCTCATTCACTACGGCATTCCTGTCCAGGGGTACGATCCAGCCAAGGAAACTGTTGACCTGACCGTGAATACTGGCACCTTCCTCATCAACGACACCAGGGATGTGCTCGTTGAGCGTCGGGAAACACTGTACGGTCTGCAGACCCATCAGATCACGAGCTTCTCCGAAGTAAGTCTGTGGGTTGATACCAACACGCTCAATGCCCCTCCGGGCCGCCACGAAGTATCCGTCGAGTTCGAGACGGTAGGGGGTGGAACCGTGGCGGTGCAGCGAAGAGAAATCGACGTGCCGAACTATCAGGGTGGCGATACGAAACTGAGCGACCTCCTGCTGGCGTACGCGGTCGAAGACACGGAGAGCGGCGAGGCGCTCAACTCCGGCGACGTGGTCCGAAACCGGCTGTCGATCACGCCCGCTCCGTGGAGCGTCTTCGGCTCGGAGCAGCCCATCCACCTTTACTTCGAACTGTACGATCTGGGACTGAATTCAGCCGGTCGCAGCGACTACGAAGTGGAGGCGACCCTTCGTCCGAAGGAAGCCTCAGGCGGCATCGCGGGCCTGTTCGGAATCGGCGGTTCAAAAGATGGCGTCTCGGTCAGGTTCGACGGCGGGGGCTCCTCGAGCGACGACCACCAGTCACTCATTCTCGACGCAACGGATCAACCCCGCGGCCTGTATCACCTCGTCGTTAAGATCAAGGATCGTGTATCGGGCAAGACGGTTCAAAAGGAGCAAGACCTGTTCCTCGAGTAAGGTGCCTTTTGTCAACCTGAGACACTGGAACTGGAGAGGGGAGGCCGGCGTGCCTCCCCTTTTGCGTTCGTACGGACGCTGTCATCCCGCCTTGATGGCTCAGTGCGTCGCGGTCGTTCTCTCGATTGCCCTCGTTCAAGCATCCCTGGGCCAGTCTTCCGGGCGAACCTCCGTGTTCGAGACCGGTCGCGAGGTGTTTCTCGCGGGTGATTATCCGCGCGCGATCGGGTTGCTCGAGAGGGCGATCGAGAACGACGACCAAAGCGCCGAGGCGCATTATTTGGTCGCGCAGGCGTTTCTTGCGACCGGAGAGAGTGGTAAGGCGAGGCACGCAATCCGGAAGGCCCGGACCCTCGATGCGTCAAATCTGAAATATGCCGTCGCGGAGCTGGAGATCCTGCGGGGAACGACTCCGCGCGAATCGTCGATCTCGCTCACCGACGGCCGTCGAATCGGGCTCGCTCGACTCGTGCTTGAACAGGATCCCGAGAATGCGGCCGCGCTTGAAGAACTCGGCGTTCACCATGCAATGAGTTATCGCTGGTACGCAAACTTCGACGCGACGAAGCAGCCCCTCGGAGACGGCATCGCAGACAAGGCGCGCCACGAGTTTGAAACGGCGCGCCTGTACTTCAGGCATGCCCTGACGGCCGACCCCGGGCGCCTGACCGCATATGGGGAGCTGCTGCGACTTCTCGTGGAGGAAGGAAGGTGGACTGAGGCTGCGGAAATCGCCGACGACGCCGTGGAGTCGATGCCTGATCGATCCGATCCGTGGCTCTTCCGCGGGCTGGTCGCACAACTCCAGCATCAGTCTGAGCAGGCCGACTACTCCTTCCTGCGCGCCATCGAAAGGATGAGCGACGCCGACAGGTCGCTCTTTCTCGATGTGTCCACGATGCTCACTGATGAGGAGCGAATCGAACTGAATCAGAATCCGCGTGATTATGCCGATCGGTATTGGGCCGCACGCGACCCGTTTAGATTGACCACGGTCAATGAACGACGCGTGGATCACCTTGCCAGAATGGCATATGCCCAGCTATGGTACGGAGGCTCCGGTCAAGCAGGCTGGGAAACGGAGCGCGGTATGATCATCTTGCGATACGGGATCCCCTGGAGCGACTCCGGCTTTATGGGAGGGCACAGCCGCTTCAACGTTCTGGAGTACCGTGACTTCGAGTTCGTCTTTGAGGATCAGACGCGCGGCGGCCACTACACGATGTACAGCCCAAAGGCGAGTGCTTCGAGCAGTTGGACCAATGACTACGTTATCCAGGCCGCCGAGATGGCGATCTCAAATCCTGAACAATACCACCCAAAGCTTCTCGACACGATCGACTTGCTCGTAGAAACAACGGTATTCAAGGGTGAAGGCGACCTGACTGACGTGTACATCCACGTAGCCGCGGCCCCCGGCAAAGGCGATTCGGTAGGCCCGGGGGCAGGACTACTTGGGGTATTTGTCGTGGATTCGAACGGGGTCGAGCTGGACCGAGCGGTCGATTCTTGGAGTTTGGCGACTACAGAGACAGGGACGACCGGGTCGCCTGCAACACTGGCTCTCAGGACCGGTCCTCGGTCCGCGGCGGTGGAGGTCGAATTCCTCTCAGACGATCGATCCGCAGCGGGACGACGGTCGATTCGTGCAGACTGGCCTCTATTTACCGGAGACAGCATGGCTGTGAGCGACCTGTTGGCCGCGAGCATGATCGAGGACGCGAACCCGGGCTCATCGGCCGTTGATGGGAGAATCGTTCGCTCCGGGTACTCGATCGCCCCAATGCCCTGGGCCAGAGTCGCCGCCGGATCCGATCTGCTCGTCTATTTCGAGCTGTACGGTCTGACACTAGACGGCGAGGGAAAGGGAGCGTATCGGGTCGATGCGATCCTTCGACCCGATCGTCGAAGCGGTTTCGGAGGCTTTCTCAAGCAGCTGTTCACGCCATCCGACCAGACGAGTGTCGCCGTCTCGATTGAATCAAGCGCCGATGATGCCGACGAAGCGCGGTTCATCAGCGTCGGACTGCCACGCGACGCATCAGGGCGGTATCAGCTCGCGATTGAAATCACCGACTTGAGTACGGGACGTCGAATCGCCCGTGCTCAAGACCTGACGATCCGCGACGCGCGCAGTTACTGAGCGGCCTTTCCCCGGACTCTCTCATCCATCGCCGCGACGTTCCGGCGCATTTCCGACTTGTACTCGTCGAGCCTGGCTTCGATGGCCGGATCGGCCGTACCGAGGATCTGGACGGCCAGGAGTGCCGCGTTCTTCGATCCTCCGATGGCAACGGTCGCGACCGGCACGCCGCTCGGCATCTGAACCGTGGCAAGGAGGGCATCCAGTCCGTTCAGCGACCCACCGCCCACAGGAATGCCGATCACCGGAAGCGTCGTATGCGCTGCGACCACTCCGCCGAGATGGGCGGCCCCGCCGGCCGCAGCAAGCAAAACCTTAAGGCCCCGCTTGCGCGCGGTTGAAGCCCATTCCGCGGTCTCATCGGGAGTACGATGCGCCGACAGTACCCGAACCTCGAACGGGATGTCGAACGATCGTAGAATTTCGAACGCACCTTCAACTACGGGGAGATCGGATTCACTCCCCATGACTATGCCTACCACTGAATCTCTAGTTTAATTGATTGATCGTTATCCGACCTCGCCTACGACGCATTCCTGTCGGCAAGGAATGTATCGAGCTGAACCTCATCCGCTATGAGCACCTGACGGGCCTTCGAGCCCTCGAACGGCCCGACTACCCCGGCCTGCTCGAGCTGATCGACAATGCGCGCCGCCCGGGCGTATCCAACCGACAACTTGCGCTGGAGAAGCGACACCGAGCCCTGCTGACTCCTGACAATCGCCCGCGCGGCATCGGCAAATAGCGGATCCACATCGGAGTCGTCGAATCCCTCGCCGGAGAGGCCGTCCGCACTTGGATCGTCGGCCTTGGGAAGTATGTACGGCCCTGGACCATCCTGCTCGGCGATGAAGTTGGTGATCGCCTCAATCTCCTCGAGCGATATGTAGGGGGTTTGGATTCGAATGATTCGACTGCCGCTCATATACAGCATATCGCCGTTGCCGACGAGCTGCTCGGCGCCGTACTGATCGATGATTGTCCGGGAATCGACTCCCGTCGCGACCTGGAATGCGACCCGGGACGGGAAATTCGCCTTGATCAGGCCCGTGATCACGTTAACGGACGGACGCTGGGTTGCGACCACGAGGTGCAAACCGACCGCTCTGGACATCTGGGCGAGACGGGCGATCGGACCTTCTACGTCCTTTCCCGTCGTCATCATGAGATCGGCCAGCTCGTCGACGATGATGACGATATAGGGCAAATGCTTGTGATCGCCGTCGTCCTCGATCCGCCCCTCAGAAAACTTCTTGTTGTACTCCTTGATCGTTCGCACTCCGGCTGCCGAGAGCAGGTCGTACCGGAGTTCCATTTCACGAAGACATGAGTTGAGAACGCCGCTCGCGTCCGTGAAGTCCGTTATGATCGGCTCCTCCGAGCCCTCCGGCATCGCGATGAAGTGATCGAAGATCCGCGCATACTGCTGCAGTTCGATCCGCTTCGGATCTATCATCACGAATTTCAGATCCTGGGGCCGGCACGCGTAGAGAAGATTCGCAACCAGATTGTTCAAGCCGACCGACTTGCCCGACCCCGTCGCGCCGGCCATTAGGAGGTGCGGCATCTTGGTCAGATCTTCGACATAGACCTCGCCTTCGATGGTCTTGCCGAGGGCCACGGGCAACGCCATTTTGGCATCCCGAAAGCGCGCGGTATTCATCACGCTGCGGACCTGAACCAGCTCACGATACCGATTTGGAATCTCTACCCCGATCGCCGATTTACCGGGAATAGGTGCGATCATCCGAATGCCGCGCGCCGCCATCGCCATGGCCAGGTCGTCCTCGAGCGCTTTGATCCTGCTGATCTTGACACCGGGCGCAGGCGTCAGTTCATAAAGCGTAACGGTCGGACCAACGATCGCGTCGATGTTGGTTATCTCAATGTTATAGGTCTCGAGCTTGTCGAGCAGAATCTGCTTGTTCTCTTCGAGGCCATCGTAATCGATCGGCGGGCGCGAGGCCGAGTCGTCGTCGAGCAGTTCGACGGAGGGAAACCGATACGGAATCTCAGCGGGGACGGGTTGGGCGCTTCGCTCATCCAGGTTGGCAACCTCAACCTCGACCCGTTCTCGCACTCGAAGCTCAATGTCGGCGCCGCTTGGCGACTCTTCGCTGCCGGCGCCAGCCGCTTGTGACTGCGGCCCTTCAGCCTTCTTGCTCCGAAACAGATCGTTTCGGGGCATCTTTACGGCAGAACCACCATCGACCGCTGTAGTCGTCACCGACGGTTTCAGATCGGCCGGCGGGGAGAAAAAGTCGGCCTTGTCAGGATACCCCGGCTTGGGGCTCGGTACGAGCGCGGGTTCAGGCTTTGGTCTTGATTTCAACTTTTGCCGGAATGAGTCGAATCGCTCTTCGATCCAATCCAGCATCTCCTGGACGTCGGTCTCGATCGTCAGAAGGATCAGAATGAGGGCGCCAACGATCAGAACGATCAATGAACCCGTCGATCCAAGCGCGCGAGTCATCGTTGCCGCAATGGCGGCTCCTGTCGTGCCGCTCCAGTCCGTCGGAAAATGTCCCGGACTGAGCCAGCCTGCAAAAGTAGATAGGACTACCGTCGCCACAGAACCCGTGATCAGGCGCCAGACGATCGGCTGAAGCGAACGTCGCCGGAAAAGCGCGTATCCGAAAATGAAGAGGAGGAAGGCGGGCAGGATGATCGGATACCCGAGAAAATTCGGGATTGCAAGCCAGGCAACCCATGCACCGAGCAGGCCGAGGATGTTGGTCGTCGACGGTGCAGCCTTATTCAGGATATTCGAGAATCGAAAATCGGCGGCAAGGGGGTCGTCAGACGGGCTGTACGACGCTAACCCCAGCACAAGCAGCACCGACAGCATCATGACGATGAGGCCGAGTACTTCGAGCTGCCTATCCTTCGACGGGACCGCCGAATCCGACGCGGATTTCGCCGCCGATTTCCGGCCGTTCCGTGCCGCAGCGGTTGGTTTCACCCCACCTCCAGACGCTTGCCGCTTGGATGCCTTGCTCATGGCGAAAAGATACGCCAACGCGATTTCGCAATCCTACCGCCGAGCGATGGGATTAATCGGCGACCTTGAGGCGTCCACCGTCGAAGATTGGAAGGGCATCGATCGAGTCGATCCGCAGGCAGTACGCCACGTCAGCCTCATACCCAAGCGCCCTGAGCCGCTCTGCATGCGAACTGCGCGAAAGCGCCCGGACCAGATCGTCTCTATAAGTGTCGTACAGCTTGTGCGCCATTCGAACGGAATCAGGGACGTTTCTGGGGAGCTTCGAGCTGAAAAGCCTGTCGACAATGAGTCCGGCGCAGAGAGTATCCTCCAGGCTTGCCCGACCCTTCCATCCGCAGCAAACAAGGTAGGTGTCGAGGTTGTTGCTCTCGATGCACTCGGCGACCTTTCCTGCATTGAGGAAACAGCCAACGACGAGCATTCGCGCCGTACGGCTGCCCATCAGTGCCGGTGTTCCGTTCGTCGTGATGAGAATGACCGATTTGCGAGCGACGACGGCCCTCGTGTACTCCAGCGGAGAGTTGCCCAAGTCGTACCCTTCGATGGGTTTGCCGTCGCGCTCGCCGCCCAGAACTCGTGCGTCGATGCTCATCTTTGACGCCAGCAGTCCCGCCGTACCGTAGTCGGTTGCCGGAAGTACTTCGCGCGCCCCATTGCCCAATGCCGTCACCATCGTCGACGACGCGCGCAGCACGTCGATGATGACGACGAGCTTCCCCGACAGATCCTGATCCGAAAGCGTTACGGGAGTAAAAAAGACATCGATTCCCTTCTTCAACTCATTTCTCCTACCAGGCTAATTCCCAACGCTGCCGCACTCATTCCAGCGATCCTGTCTAAGGATTCGCATACTGAGTTCTAACTCTTGTGCAAAGGCGGCTTCCGAACCTCAGCCGCCAACCCGTTTCCTCGAATTTCTACATAGATCGTTGACCCAGGCGCCCGATAAGCCTCGTCATTGACGACGTATCCCATCCCGATGCCCGCTCCGAGCACCGGAGACTGTGATCCGCTCGTTACCTCACCGATCGTTTCGCCGTCCACGTTGCGCAACGGGT
This sequence comes from Rhodothermales bacterium, assembly GCA_035512315.1. Classification (GTDB taxonomy): domain Bacteria; phylum Bacteroidota; class Rhodothermia; order Rhodothermales; family DATKEJ01; genus DATKEJ01. Next base: position 10,493 of record DATKEJ010000295.1, read on the forward strand.
ACCCTTTTCGGGGGATCCCTCGCTCTTGCATTACGAACGCCACCAAACGCCGCGAGGAGCCGCTCAGTTTCACTTCACGGAGGGCCTCGGAACCAACGAACGGTCCCTTATCCAATTTCGTGATCCATCCCAGGCCCGCCTCGAACGGATTCGTGCCATCGTCGATGTCGTTGCCGTAAAGACAATATCCAGCTTCGAGCCGAAGGGTGTCCCGCGCACCCAATCCCGCCGGCTGCAGGCCTGCCGCGCGGCCGGCATCCATCACCGTCTGCCAGACCGCCGGAGCGCTCTCCGCCGAACAGTACAATTCGAATCCGCGCTCCCCGGTGTATCCGGTGTGGGAAATAAGGGCGAGATCGCCGACGAGCGGATCACCCGCCGCAGCGGGAAGAAAATGGTAGTACTTGAGGTTCGAGAGATCGACTGACGTGAGCGACTGAACGATGCCGACGGCCTCCGGCCCCTGCACAGCAATCAAGGCTACTTCAGATGAAATGTCCCTCAGGTCGGCTCCGGCTGAATTCTGAGAGACAGCCCAGCGCCAGTCCTTCTCGATGTTGGCCGCGTTCACCACGAGCATATAGCGAGTGTCCTCGAGCCGATACACGAGCAGATCGTCGACGATGCCACCGTATTCGTTACACATCACCGCGTACATCACCCTTCCGTCATAAAGCTGCTCCACGTCGTTCGAGACCAGGTGCTGCACGAAGGACGACGCTTGCGGTCCAGTCACGAGAAACTCGCCCATGTGGCTCACGTCGAACATCCCGGCCGAATTCCTGACCGCCAGATGTTCCTCTGTGATGGACGTGTACTGAACCGGCATCTCGAATCCACCGAAGCCGGTCATCCGAGCTCCAAGTCGGACGTGCAGATCGTACAGCGACGTTCTCAAGAGTGACATGCTGAGATCGTTAGGTCGTGGGCCGCATGCGGCGAACGGAACTTACAATGTGGTTGACACCCTTAGCAATCGAATCAGCTGTGAGGACTGACGCGGCAGTTGCAATCGGAAACGGCACCCGATACCTTCGAACTGTGGAATAGTTTGCACCTCGTCAGATCCATCCAACACATCATACTTTACATGAACTTGGTGGATATTAGTCATTATATGATATGACGCAACAGCCTGTCGACCCTCTCTATTACTCCGATTACCTGCAACTTGACAGGATCCTCGACGCCCAGGAGCTCGAGAGTGCCCGACACGGCCGGCCTGCTCACGATGAAATGTTGTTTATCGTGGTGCATCAGGCGTACGAGTTGTGGTTCAAGCAGATCCTGTGGGATCTGGATTCGGTGCTCGAGATATTCGATCGGACGTCTGTACCGGAGGGTTCGATCGGGATGGCTGTGTCCCGGCTCACCCGAATCGTTGGGATACAAAGACTCATGCTCGAGCAGATCACAGTGCTCGAGACCATGACTCCGCTCGACTTTCTCGACTTCAGGGACTTCCTGATACCGGCATCCGGGTTTCAGAGTTTGCAGTTTCGGCTTCTCGAGAGCAAGCTGGGGCTTCGCGATGAGGACCGAATCACGGATGACGGTTCAACGTTCAGGTCTCGACTGAACGCGGTCGATCGGGCCGTGCTTGCGGCAGAGGCATCAAGACCGTCGCTCTTCGATCTCATCCAAACGTGGCTGGCACGAACGCCGTTCCCGGCTTTTGGAGACTTTGATTTCTGGTCAGCGTATCGGCGCGCCGTGACGGCAATGCTCGTTCGGGACGAGAAGCACATTCGCTCTAATCCTACGCTGGCCGACGTCCAGAAGCAGGTCCAGCTCAAGGGACTCGAGGCGACGCGCGAGCATTTTGACGCCGTGTTCGATGAGAGAAAGCACGATGCCCTCGTTTCGGCAGGTCGTCGCCGGCTGTCGCATCGCGCTTTCCAGGCTGCGCTTCTCATCAATCTGTACCGTGACCAACCCATCCTTCATTTGCCGTTCCGCCTGCTGACGGTGTTGATGGACGTTGACGAAACCCTGACGAACTGGCGGCAGCGTCACGCCCTGATGGCCATGCGCATGATCGGCACCCGGATCGGAACGGGCGGATCATCGGGCCACGAATATCTGCGACGCTCGGCGGAAGCTTCTCGGGTGTTCCATGATCTTATCAACCTGACGACGTTCCTGATTCCACGCTCCGAACTGCCCGTTCTTCCCGAGTCTGTCGCGCGCAGCATGGGGTTCACACTCGACGCGAATTCAGACTCCCGCCACTCCGATGCATCATGAGGCGCATCGCGAACTATATCGGGGGAGAATTCGTCGGGCCCTCCGGTGGCCGATACCTGCCCGTGTACGAGCCCGCCACCGGCTCCGTGTATGCCGAGGCCCCCGCGTCAGACCCGAAGGACGTTGAGTCCGCCGTTTCGGCAGCCGTAGCCGCGACGGAGGAGTGGAGCGCGTTGACTGGAGGTGAGCGCGGGCGACATCTCCTTCGGATCGCCGATGCCATTGAGCGTGAAATGGAACAACTCGCTCTTGCAGAATCGATCGACACGGGTAAACCCGTCTCACTTGCGCGCACGGTCGACATCCCTCGAGCGGCCGCCAATTTCAGGTTCTTTGCCGGCGCCGGCGAGCACTTCGCCGGAGAGTCGCATGCCTGTGGACGGACAGCGATCAATTACACGCTCCGGCAGCCCGTCGGCGTGGCCGGATGTATCTCCCCGTGGAATCTCCCGCTCTATTTGTTCACCTGGAAGGTCGCCCCGGCGCTTGCCGCTGGAAACACCGTTGTCGCCAAGCCTTCGGAAATGACACCCGTCACCGCGTCCATGCTGGCCGAGTTGTGCCATGGAGCAGGTCTCCCGACGGGCGTCCTCAATATCGTTCAGGGGACTGGAGTCGAGGCCGGAAGGGCTATTGTCGCCCATCCTCGCATCTCTGCAGTCTCCTTCACCGGCGGCACGGTTACGGGACGCGAGATATCGGTCGTTGCGGCTCCGCTACTAAAGAAGCTGTCGCTGGAGCTAGGAGGGAAGAACCCGAACATCATTTTCGCTGATTGCCCCTACGAACGGATGCTGGAAACGACGATCAGATCCTCATTCTCCAATCAGGGTCAAATATGCCTGTCCGGTTCGCGGATTCTGGTCGAGGCGCCACTGTACGAGCGCTTCAGGAAGGATTTCGTCCAGCGAGTATCGGCGCTGAAGGTTGGTGACCCCCTCGATCCCGACACGAACGTAGGCGCGGTGATCTCCGCCGCGCACCTCGAAAAGGTTGAGGGCTACCTCCGATTGGCGGTGGCCGAAGGTGGACGAGTTCTCTGCGGAGGGTCCACGTTGCGTGTCAAAGGTAGGTGCTCCCAGGGCTGGTTCGTGCAGCCGACCGTCGTCGAGGGCCTGCCGAATCATTGCAGAACGAATCAGGAGGAGATCTTTGGTCCCATCGTGACCGTCCAACCGTTCGACGATGAACTGGAAGCGCTCCGGATGGCCAACGACACTATTTACGGGCTGGCTGCGATCGTATGGACGAAGGATCTCGATCGAGCCCATCGAATCTCGGCGCGGCTTCAATCGGGAATCGTATGGGTTAATTGCTGGATGGTGCGCGATCTGCGAACGCCGTTCGGGGGGATGAAAGCATCCGGCGTCGGACGTGAAGGGGGGTTCGAAGCACTGCGTTTTTTCACCGAAGCCCGCAACGTGTGCATCCATACCCCAAACGAAACCTCGGAAAAGTCGATATGACCTCACACTCCTCGATCAACGCGCCGGCGGCTCCGCGCCCGGTCGGCCCGTACCCACACGAGCGCCGGGCCGGAAACCTGATCTTTCTTTCGGGCATCGGGCCGAGATCTCCCGACAGCGACAGCATACCCGGCACAATTCTCGACGAAGCCGGTAAGGTAATAGGCTACGATTTCGAAGCACAGTGCCACGCCGTTTTCGAGAACGTGCGACGTGTCCTTACGGCTGCCGGCGCAACCCTCGAAGATCTTGTGGACGTAACCGTGTTTCTCACGGATATTTCCTCTGATTTCGAGATCATGAACAGGATTTATGCCCAGTACCTCCACCAGAATCCTCCGAGTCGCACCACCGTCGAAGTTCGGCGGCTGCCTACACCCATCGCCATCGAACTCAAATGCATCGCGGCGATACATCCATGAACCGTCACGCTAAGGTCCCTTAGTGGGCCAGGAGAGAATCACCATGGCGCTTACACCACCGTTGAACTTCCGGAAATGGATCGACGAGAATCGGCACTTGTTGAAACCCCCCGTCGGAAACCAGTGTGTCTACAAGATGGCAGAGGACTTCATTGTGATGGTCGTCGGCGGCCCCAATGCCCGGAAGGACTACCACTTCAACGAAAGCGAGGAGTTTTTCTACCAGATCGAAGGAGACATTGTGCTAAAGGTCGTCGAGAACGGCAAATCGGTCGACATACCGATCAAAGAGGGGGAGATCTTTTTGCTCCCGCCGCGGATTCCGCACTCTCCGCGTCGGCCGGCCAAGACGGTTGGCCTCGTCATTGAGAAAGTGCGCTCTGACGAAGAGACAGACGGGTTCGTCTGGTTTTGCGAAGCGTGCGGCAACAGGCTGTACGACGAGTACTTCCACGTCGACGATATGGTGGAGCAGCTGCCTCCGGTGATGGAAAGGTTCTACGATTCCGTGGAGAACCGGACGTGCAAGAAGTGCGGCACCGTAATGGAGCGGCCGACGAAACCCGCATAGGACCGACCAACGTGGAGCGACCCAATTTGGACAACAGGCTCCTGATCGACATTCACACTCATATTCTTCCGAGGGAGTGGCCCAACCTCAAGGAGAGGTATGGATACGGTGGATTCGTTCAGCTCGAGCACAACGGTCCCGGTTGCGCGAGAATGCTCCTCGACGGTAACTACTTCAGGGAAGTGCAATCGAACTGCTGGGATCCTGCCGTGAGGGTCGCCGAGTGCGATAATGCCGGCGTTTCGGTTCAGGTACTGTCGACCATCCCGGTGATGTTCTCTTATTGGGCCCAGCCGCACCACGCCGCCGACCTCTCCCGACTGCTCAATGACGACATTGCCGGCGTGGTCGAGGAGAGACCGGATCGATTCATCGGGCTCGGAACCGTGCCGCTCCAGGATACCGACCTGGCGATCCGGGAGATGGAGCGTTGTGTGTCGGAACTGGGATTTCCCGGCGTCGAGATCGGGTCGAACGTGAATGGGAAGAACCTCGATGAGTCCTCGCTCTTTCCGTTCTTCGAGGCTGCAGAGGCACTTGGCGCGGCAGTCTTTGTGCATCCTTGGGAGATGGCCGGCCGAGAGCGCATGACGCGCTATTGGCTTCCGTGGCTGGTCGGCATGCCCGCGGAAACCTGCCTCGCGATTTGCTCGCTGATCTTTGGCGGCGTATTCGAGCGCCTGCCGAAACTCAGGGTCGCGTTCGCGCACGGAGGCGGCTCATTTCCGGCTACCATCGGCCGCATCGCTCATGGATTCGACGTCCGACCCGATCTGTGCCAAACATCCTCGACGATTCGTCCGACCGACTATCTGGGGAAATTCTTTCTCGATTCTCTGGTGCACGACGAGCGAGCCCTGCGAGCCCTTATCGGTCTCGTCGGAGCCGAGTGTATTGCGATGGGGTCGGACTATCCGTTCCCCCTCGGCGAACACGTACCCGGAAGCCTGATCGCCTCGATGGACCTCGCGCCCGATCTACGGGAGCTTCTTGAACATGGCTCGGCCCTGCGCTGGCTCGGCCTGAAGAAGGAGTCGCTGTACCTTGCGTACGCAGGTTAAATTCCCCTCAGGGCGCACGTACTCCGCCGACCTTCGCAGCGGGGTCGGCATCGGCATTCCTCTCGAATTCGACGCCGCGCAGCCCAATGCATTCGGCGCGCCGCCGGCGTCCGCGAAGCCCTTCTCCATCTCCGGTCATGTACTCGATACAGCGCAAGGAGGCAGTTGTAACGTATCTGTCGTGACCGTGAATCCGCATTGCAACGGGACGCATACAGAAAGCGTCCGGCACATCACGGGCGACGGTCCCTCAGTCATGGAGGTGGTCCCGACCGGATTGATCGGAGCCACGCTCATCTCGGTCGAACCCGAGCTCGGGTCGGCGACCGCAGAGCAGTACTCGCCGCCTAAGCGCCTGGAAGATCGCATCATCACGAAACGGGGATTGGAGTCACTGTGCTCGGTGGAGGACGAGTCGTTCCTCGAGGCGGTGGTCGTCCGAACAATCCCGAACGATCCCGAAAAGCTGTCCCACGACTACTCTGAACGGCCCGGTCCATACCTCTCGATCGAGGCGATTCAGCTCCTGTTGGAACTGGGCGTGTCCCACCTTCTCGTCGACACCGCGTCCGTCGATCGTGCCGATGACGAAGGGCGGATGCGAGTCCATAGGCTTTGGTTCGGCATTCCGGATGGCACGTCTACCATTGAGCCGGGTGACGCCTCGCATCGAACCATCACCGAGATGATCTATGTCCCCGAGTCGCTGCCCGACGGCCCATACCTTCTCCAGATCCAGGTTGCGCCGTTCGCACTCGATGCGTCGCCCAGCCGGCCTGTTCTTTTTCGATTGACGAGCTCGTTTTAGTCCAATGTCGATTGCAGCCTTCGAAGAGCGCGCGCAGATTCTCGACCGATCGGATCCTCTGAGAGCCTTTCGTGACCGCTTCCATATTCCCGTGCTCGACGACGGTTCGGAGGTCATCTATCTGGCGGGCAATTCGCTGGGCCTCCAACCGAAGTCGGTTCCCGACTTCGTGGTCAGGGAACTGGATAAATGGAAGACGCTCGGTGTATCCGGGCACTTTGAGGGGGACGATCCGTGGATGCCGTATCACGAGCTGGTGAGAGGGCAGATGGCTGATCTCGTGGGAGGCCTTCCCCATGAGGTGGTCGTGATGAACAGCCTCACGGTAAATCTGCACCTCATGATGGCAACCTTTTTCGAGCCGCGCGGACGAAGAAGGAAGATCATGATCGAAAGCGAGAGCTTTCCTTCCGACCGGTATGCCGTTCAATCCCAACTCCGGTATCACGGGTTGGCGCCCGCTGAGTGCTTGGTCGAGTTGTCCCCGCGGCCGGGCAGCGATCGGCTCGAGACGAATGACGTCGTCGAGACGATCGAGCGGCATGCAGGCGAACTCGCACTCATCCTGTTGGGCGGGGTCAATTACTACTCCGGAGAGGTCCTGGACATGAAAGCCATCGCCGCGACCGCAAGGGGCGCGGCGGTTCCGATCGGATTCGATCTCGCGCACGCGGTCGGAAACGTACCGTTGAACCTTCACGACTGGGGCGCCGATTTCGCCGCCTGGTGCAGTTACAAGTACCTTAACGCCGGACCTGGCGGAATAGCCGGCTGTTTTATTCACGAGCGTCATGCCCGAGATCGATCGCTGCGGCGACTGGCCGGCTGGTGGGGCCATAACCCGTGGAACCGATTCGATATGCCTCACGAGTTCGATCCGATGGACTCGGCCGACGGCTGGCAGTTGAGCAATCCGCCGATTCTGCTCCTGGCTGCGCTTCGCGCTTCGCTTGATATCTTCAAGGAAGCAGGCATGGCGCCACTCCGGGAAAAGAGCCTTCGTCTTACCGGGTTCCTTCGAGAGATGCTCAGTGCGATCGACGGCCCATTTCGCATCATTACGCCGTCGGGGCCTGAAGCCTCCGGCTCCCAACTTTCGCTGCACTTTCAGCACGATGCCCGATCCATCCTCGGGGCGCTCGAGGACCGCGGAGTTCGCTGCGATTATCGAGAGCCGGACGTGGTGCGTATCGCCCCGGTCCCGCTCTACAATACCTTCTCGGATACAGCCGCTTTCGCCGGCGTACTGAACAGGTTGTTCCAATGAGTGTGGACCGTCAGATCGTCGTGGTTGGAGGCGGCCTTGCCGGCGGCCTCCTGTCAATTATGCTAAGAAGGCGCGGATACGAGGTCCGCGTGTACGAAAGGCACTCGGATTCGCGAAGGGGCGCCGAGTACGGCGGACGATCGATTAATCTCGCGCTGTCGCACCGGGGCCTCAGGGCGCTCGATCGTGTTGGCCTCGCTGAAGCTGCCCTCGAGCGCGCCATTCCAATGCGTGGCCGGCAGATTCATCGAGCATCCGGAGGAAGCCAGTTCCAGCCGTACTCTCCCTACGCGGGTCAGTACATTAACTCCATCTCCCGCGCCGGCCTCAACGAGCTGCTGCTCGATCAGGCAGAGGAGGAGGGCGTCGACGTCCGGTTCGAACACGCCTGCGTCGGCGTTGATTTTGAGCATCGATCCGTCATCGTCGAGGACTCGCGAACGGGATCCCGCGCAACGGTTCGAGACGCGGTCGTGTTCGGAACAGACGGGGCGGGTTCCGCTGTGAGGCGGTCGATGGAGGAACAGGGACTGACGGTGGCGTCATCCGAATTCCTCGATCACGGATACAAGGAACTGACGATGCCGGCCGCCGGCGATGGTACGCATCGACTCGCATCGGTCGAATGCCTTCACATCTGGCCCAGACGCGCGTTCATGCTCATCGCGCTGCCCAACCTTGACGGGAGCTTCACCTGCACGCTGTTTCTCGCACTGAATGGATCGGTCAGCTTCGATGCACTCAAGACGAACAGGGACATCGCTGCCTTCTTTCAGAGTGAGTTTCCGGATGCCGCCGCCCACATGCCGAATCTGATCTCCGATTTCAGGGACAATCCGGTCTCCACTCTCGGTACGGTCCGGTGTTACCCCTGGAGGGTCGAAGGTTTCACGTTGCTGCTCGGGGACGCAGCACACGCGATCGTTCCCTTCTACGGACAGGGAATGAACAGCGCGTTCGAGGACTGCCTGGTCCTCGACGATCTGCTCGAATCAGGCGACTCCGACTGGACAACAGTTTTCAGGTCGTTCGAGTCGGCACGCAAGCCCGATGCCGACGCCATCGCACAACTCGCTCTGGCCAACTTCGTTGAGATGCGGGACAAGGTCGCCGACCCGCGATTCGCCCTCCGCAAACAGTTGGAGATCGAGTTGGCGCGAAGGTTTCCCAATGAATACACACCGATTTATTCCCACGTGACGTTTAGCAACATACCTTACAGCGAGGCGCTGCTATTCGCCGAAACTCAGGCTGCTGCGCTCGATACGTTTCTGAACGGCGTCTCGTCGATCGACGACGTGAACTGGGATGAGGCTGCGTCTCTGGTCAAGGAGCTAATTTGACGTGATTATGAACAGATCATTCAGATCCCAAGTCGCTACTCTACTTCTCCCGATTCTTCTGGTCGGGGGCGCCGCCACCGGTCAGCCTTCAGAGATGCCGAAGCTCACGCTCGAAGACCTTTTTCTCGAGCCGAAGTTTGAAGAGGAGGTGTTTACGTCGAGCCGGTGGGCGGCCGAAGGCCCGGTCGTGACATTCATCAGATCGCGTGACGACGGCGTCACCGATATCGTCTCGTATGATCTTGCCCAAGGAGAGGAGAGGCTCTTTGTCGACGGATCGAAGCTCGTACTGCCCGACACCAGGAAGCGGATTACGGTGCAGGGATACGAGGTTAGCCCTGACGGCAAAAGCATCCTTCTTTACACCGACTCCGAGAAGGTCTGGCGGCACAACACGATGGGGTACTACTATCTCCTGGATCTGGCGTCCGGCCGCCTTGTTGCATTGAGCGATCGAGAACTCGGCCATCAGATGTTCGCAAAGTTCGATCCGACCGGACGACGCATCGGGTTCGTACGCAATCGCAACCTGTTCGTCACAGATCTCGCGTCGGATAGGGAGACACAACTCACGCGAGACGGAGGACCGGGAGCTATTATCAACGGGACGTCAGACTGGGTCTACGAGGAGGAGTTCGGAGTCCGCGATGCATGGAGGTGGAGCCCCGACGGACGCTACATTGCTTTCCTGCAATTCGACGAGACCCGAACGCGCGATTACTGGCTGCCGGACAATCGCGGGCTGTACCCGGAGTTTAAGCGGTTCCGTTATCCTAAGGCGGGCGAACGCAACAGTGAGATCCGCGCCGGCGTCATCGACGTCGACTCGATGCGTACGACGTTTTTCAACACCGATACCTGGTACTCGGGTGGCGAGGAGCACGAGTACCTGAATGCGATCGGATGGACGCCGCCGATCGACAGCCTCTCACGCGCATGGGTTTTCCGCATGAATCGCGACCAGAATCGCCTCCAGTTGGTTTACCTGAATCCGACTACGGGAAAGGCCGATGTCGTGCTGCGCGAGGAGGAGCCGGCGTATATCAACGCCGAGACCGGATTCGGCGATCTCGACATTTCCAAGCTCACGTTCCTTCGCGACGACAGCCACTTCGTATGGATCAGCGAGGAGGATGGATTTCGCCATCTTTACCTCCATGCCGTGACAGGCGAGCGGCTCGGCCGGCTGACTCGTGGAAACTGGGACGTGACCACGTTTCACGGAGTAGACGAGGATTCCGGGACAGTCTACTTCTCCGCAACGATAGACGGTTCCACCGAGCGTCATCTCTATCGGCTCCCTTTCTCAGTCGACAGCCTGACCTTCGGTGCGCCACCCGAGCGGATCACCTCGGGAGAGGGATGGCACGACGTAAGCCTCTCCAGCGATCGGCGGTACTTCATTGACCGGTGGACAACTTCGGAAATGCCCCAAACGGTCTCATTGCGCACCGCCTCAGGACAGGAGCTCAGGATCCTCGAAGACAACGCTGAACTCAAGGAGCGTCTTGCGAAATACGCGATCCGGCCAATTGAGTTCGGTTCGATCCCCGGGGCGGCGGGCGATGAGCTCAACGCATACTTCGTCAAGCCCACGAGCTTCAATCCGGAACGCGCTTACCCGCTCTTGATGTACGTGTACGGAGGCCCCGGCTCGCAGCACGCCCGCAAGGAATGGATCGGCGCTCGTCGGCTTTGGTTTCAAATGCTGGCCGATGAGCATGACCTGATCATCGTGTGCGTCGACAACCGCGGAACGGGAGGTCGCGGCAAGACCTTCGAGACCGGCCCCTACAAGAAGCTCGGCATCCTCGAAGCCGAGGATCAGATAGCCGCTGCGAAATGGCTCACAGGCCAGCGCTACATCGACGCGGAGCGTGTTGGAATCTGGGGCTGGAGCTACGGAGGATTCATGACACTGATGTCGATGTTTACCGGGGACGGCCCCGATACCTTCGACTTCGGCATCTCCGTGGCGCCCGTCACGACCTGGCGCCAATACGACACGATTTACACCGAGCGTTACATGTCCACCCCCGAGAAGAACCCTGAGGGATACAGCCTCGCCTCACCGATCAGCCACGTCGAACGAATGTCCGACCAGCAGCGACTGCTTATCGCTCATGGCGACATGGACGACAACGTGCACTTTCAGAACTCCGTCCAACTAGTCGACGCGCTCCAGAAGGCCGGAAAACAGTTTCAATTCATGGTCTATCCTGGCAAGGATCACGCTATTCTCGGAAACGCCGCGCAATATCACCTGCACAAGATGATGACGGATTTCATCGTCTCGAACATCCAAACCCGTCAACAATAGCGCATGAAGCAAGAAGCTCAACCTGATCTGCTCCTCAAGGGGGGCTCAATCGTCGATCCCGAGAGCAAAACCGTCTCCCAAGCTGACGTCCTGATCCGGAACGGCATCATCGTCGAGATCGGACGCGGCCTCGTGGGTGGCGACGCACGAGTGGTCGACTGTTCGGAGCGCAGTATTTCCCCCGGGTGGATGGACATGCACGTCCATTTCCGGGAGCCGGGTTTCGAGTACAAGGAGACGATTGCCACGGGATGTGCGGCAGCCGCCTACGGTGGGTTCACAGCGGTGGCCTGCATGCCGAACACCGATCCCCCGATCCACACCCGTGATGTGGTCGAGTTCATAATCGAGCGCGCCGAGAAGTTGCCGGTCGATGTGTATCCGATCGCATGTGTCTCGAAGCACCGCGAGGGAAAGGAGCTGGCCGAGATGGGCGACCTGCAGGCGGGGGGAGCGGTCGCGTTCAGCGATGACGGGTCTCCCGTGTTCGATGCGAGTCTCATGCGGCGAGCGCTCGAATATTCGTCGATGCTCGGCGTTCCGATCATCAACCACATGGAGGACCTCGAGCTGAATCGCGGCGGACAAATGCACGAAGGCCCCGTCTCTACCCGGCTCGGTCTTCCAGGAATTCCGGGTCTTTCAGAGGACGTAATGGTGGCGCGTGACCTGCTCTTGTCGGAGTTTACCGGCGGGCGACTGCACGTCGCCCATATTTCCACCGCACGGTCGGTAGACCTCGTTCGACAGGCGAAATCGGCCGGGGTCCGAGTCACCGCCGAGGCCTGTACCCATCACTTCACGCTCACCGACGAGGCCGTCGAAGCAACGGACTACTCGACCGACACGAAGATGCATCCTCCGCTGCGCTCGAAGACGGACATCGAAGCCGTCAGGCGAGGACTCGTCGATGGGACGATTGACGTCATCTGCACCGACCACGCGCCGCACGCCTCGTTCGAGAAGGAAGTCGAGTACATCGCGGCGCCCTTCGGCATCATCGGCCTGGAGACGGCCTGGGGGCTGATCGGTCGTGAATTGATTGCGCCGGGACTTCTGAACCTCGCAGATGCCGTTGCTCGCATTACCGTCCAACCGAGGAAGGTTCTTGGCCTCCCACAGGTCACGGTCGCCGCGGGGCAGGCCGCGAACCTGACCATATTTGACTCGGCCACTGAGTGGAGATTCGAGCGGCGCTGCATTCAGTCAAAGAGCCATAACACGCCCTTTATCGGCCAGACGCTGAAAGGGAAGGCATGGGGCACATACCACAAGGGCATTCTGACGACGGTCGAAGCGTAGAGTCTCGAAAGCGCCTATTTCCCGCGACTCAGCCGGCTCGCAAGATCCTTTGGGAGTCCGTCCGCCAGTATCCGAGCAGCTGCACCTTCGACATCGTAGCGAACGCGGACGAGCTCGTGAGAGAGGGTTTCAGTGTCGAAAACCACGAAGGCGAGACGCGGATCGTTGTCCCTTGGCTGACCTATGCTTCCGACGTTGATGATGTATCGGCTTCCGGCCCGAACGCGAAAAACGCCGAGCTTATCAGCCACAACGGCGGGGATGTGCGTGTGACCGACGAAGCAAAACGCCGTATCGAAATGGTCAAACTGATCTCTGACTGTGCCCAACGTGTCGAATCGTACCCAGTTCTCGGGCGATTTGGGCGTCGCGTGCACGAACGTGCACCCCTCGGCAACGAGGGTGTACGGAAGTGAAGCGAGATAGTCGAGCTGGCCGTTGCTCAGCTTGGCGCGATTGTGCTTGATCGCCTCCTGGCCGCTGCGCGGTAAATAGTCGGTGCCCTCATTTCGCGCAACGGCGAGGTCATGGTTACCGAGGACGACGCCGTTGCAGTGCCGCTCAACGAGATCGATGCACGGCGAAGGATCAGCACCGTAACCCACGATGTCCCCGAGACAATAGATCGCGTCCACGTTGTGCCTCTCGATCGAAGACAACGCGCTGGTCAAAGCATGAAGATTCGAGTGGATATCCGATATAAGAGCAATCTTCATACCTTCAGCTACGACTTCCCGCTGCACCCCGGACGCCAGAGAAAGGTGGGTTTTTCGCCCGGCGAAATGATTTTGACGCGCGGAAGCTACGACAGTTAGATCTGACGCACAAACCGGTCGCGAACCTTGGCACAGAAC
>DATKEJ010000296.1:0-9186 GCA_035512315.1 Rhodothermales bacterium
AAGTCTTTTGTTTTGTGGTGTTTGCATTGACGCTAAAAGTTTAAGCGTGTACCTTGAGAATCATCCTCCCGGCAAATATTGAGAGGCTGAAAGGACGCGCAAGAATGCAAGCAGCCACAGTCAACCGCAGAGGCTTCACACCCGATTCTGAATTGAGGACCTTTCGCCGGAAGCGGGGAGTTCGTCTTCAGGAGGTGAGCACGGTCTCCGGTATCAACCTTTACCGTTGCTCCGTGATCGAACGCGATCCAACGAAGGCCAAGCCAGGCGAAATCGAAGCGATGCGCGCCGCAGTCGCGGAACTCGCTGAAGGCGCGGTGTGATGAGTCGCGGCGCTCATGAGAAGGACCCTCCGCAGGAGCTAGAGCAGTTTAGAAAACTGCTCCTCGAGTTCGTGCGCATCGGCATCTATCTGAAGCCCGCCCAGTGCGCGCAGCTCCTCGGCATCACCGACCGTACGCTCAGGGATTGGGAATCTCGCGGCGAGGGTCCTCCCCGCCATATCCTGCCGGGCGGTCTGATCCGCTATTGCCGCGACGAGGTGGACGCCTGGCTGCGTACCCCCGCCGGAAAGCGGCACTTGCGGAGGGCGTCATGACGTCGGGCAAAAAAACGCCCGGCTGGGCAGGCCGGGCAACGACGGCAGATGGGCTCATATCTGAGTCCGATCGCCATCCTAGCACGGAGGTGCGGTGATGGCGAACGTCTGCGATATTCGCATTGCCATCGGATGGAGCCGACATCCGAAGCTCCGGCGAGCCCGCCGTCTACTCGAGAGTCGAGACGGTTACGGGGCTCGAGACTACATCGAGAATCTCTGGCATCACGTCGCTGAACATTGGCCGGCGACCGGAGAGTTCCGTGGAATGGACGCGTACGAGATAGCCGATGCGGCAGAATATCGCGGCGACGCGGAAGAGTTCGTTCGAGTCCTTCACGACGATTGCCGATTGCTCGACTGCGGCACGGACTGCGTGAACAGTGGCGCGGACCGTTGCAGTCCGGATCACTACCGCTGCCACGATTGGCAGGATCATCAACCCTGGGCAATCGGATCGGAAGAACGGCAGGCGATCGCTCGGCAGAACGCTCACAAGGCGCATTGCAAGGGGCCGAGCGAGTGTGATCGCGACTACTGCCCAAACCGCAAGCAACCTGCTCAGCCGGAACAGAGCAAACCGGAAGCGGATGGCTCAGCTCCCATTCCCATTCCCATTCCCATTCCCACTCTGAAAGACAAGATGGCCGATTCTGACGAATCGGTCTCTCTCGATCCACTGATCCGAGACCTTGTCGACGGGTACGACGAACTCCGTGACGAGTGGTTCGGCGGTGCTGGGAAACACCGGCCGGAGACGATCAAGAAGATGGAGCCGAGGCTTCTGAGAGTCATTGGTGATCTGTCGAGACAGACTGACGGAGGCTTTTCCGTCGAAGAGTTTTACCGGCGGTTCCGAGAGCAGGGGCACTTCTTCACGAGGACGTGGTCGGGATGGTCACTGGACTCTCTCGCGACCCGACCGAATCACGGCACATTGACGCTCGCGGAAAAGATTTGGTTCCGCGCATATCGAAATGAGGAGAGCTCGGTGGGCACCGGGCCAGGAGGATCACGTGACGGCAGATTTGATGAAGTCGATCGGCAATGCGGAGTCGCCTGAGCGGCGGCTCGTTACTTGTAGGCGAGAGGATTGTGGAGTGGAGTTTGAAGCCGAGATCATTCCCTTCACCAACTGGACCAATCCCCGGTACTGTTCCGACTGTATGCCGGTCGTTGAGGCTGAGAGGAAATCAGCTCACGCTCGACTGATCAGCATCCACGCCGAACGGCATCGCCAAAAGGCGATCCAGGCGGCCGGCCTACAGCGAGCTCATCTCGAGGTTCCCCCGATCAGGCTTTCGCCCCAACAGCAAGAGGCTCAGGAAGCGGTTTCGAGAGTACTTTCTGGTGAGTCGTTGGGCGCTGCGCTTTGGGGTCCGCCCGGAACCGGTAAGTCACTCATGGCGAGTCGAGCGATTCTCCGACGGATTGATCGGGAAATCGATGCTTGGACAAACGACTGCATCGAAGCCGACGATCTCAAAGCAGAACCAATGATCTCTGTTCGGTACGTCGCTGCGCGGGATATTGCGCTGGCTGCGAGGGCGTCCTATTCGGCGGTCGAAACGGAGCTGTCGGTTCTTGACGGTTTCGCGCGAGCCGGTTTCCTTGTCGTTGATGACGTCGGCGCCGAGAAACTCTCCCCTCATTCACTGAGCTGTTTACTTCACGTCGTCGATGCGAGATGGAGTCAGAGACGGCCGCTACTCGTCACATCCAACCTTCGCCCCTCACAGATTGCCGCTCGGATCGCCGAAGCTGAGGACGAGATCGCAGCGCGTCGCCTGGTCGATCGTCTCGCCGATCTCGAATGGATTCACGTCGACGGTGATTCGTGGCGTGGGAGGAAGGCACGATGATCCGAAAATCGTCCATGCAGACCGATCCCACGGGTTCCGGAGCTGAGCACCTGTGCGGCTCCGCGATTAACGCGCTGCCATGGTCATGCCGACGCGCAGCCCGCGCGGCTCATCTCCTGTCAGCTTCGGCCGTTGAATCCACCGACACACGATCGGCATCTCCTTGCGGGCATGGAGGCCCGTTGTCAGCCTTCGTCGTGCGTCGGTGCATTGAGTGGCTGGAAACAGTTGCGCGGTGGAGGTCTTCCTCGTTGGTGTCCCTCCTTGCTGAGCCGCGCAACTGTTTCGAGTCCCTCAACCACAAAACCAACTTGGAGGAATCACAATGAGTGCAGCATCCCTTGACGCGAAACCAACCGTCCACGATCTGGCAAGCGAGCTCGGAGAGGTCGACTTCCGGCCGGGACCGAGCACGCCTGCGCTTCAGTCCGCAGTGCAGGATTATCGAAAGCAACACTCCGGCGTGTCGTTCGCTCGAGCCGTCACCGCGCTAACGGAGGCGCATGCTGATCTCGCGGCACGCGCGAATCCTGCGAGCCTCGATGAACTCCGAGCATTCCTGAAGAAGGGCGGAGATGTCGGACCGGCGCAGCTCCGACGCGTCGAAAAGGCGGTTACCCATCGCATCCCGAAAGATCCGACCGGGCCGCTCCCACCGCTCGCGGTCGTAGTCGAGGAAGAGGTTGCAGACCAGCAAGCGGTAATCGACCGGCTGAAGGAGCGCGAGCGACAGATCAAGCAGGAGCAGGAGGCCGAAGCGAATCGACTCGCCCAGGACATGAAGGATAACCAGCTCCTGGCAGCGGTGATCCCCGCATGGAGAGCCGAGATCTTCGACGCACGGCAGGAACTGAAGCCGCTCGAGGAAGCGCACCGGCAAGCGAGCGAGGAACTCCGCCGAGTGCAGGAGAGCGGCGAGAAACCGGCACGCCGGGAGGTATGGAGCGACGGGACACCGATCCATCAGCGGGAATCGAATATCGAGGCGAAATACCGCGACGGCCAGCAGATCACCCGAGTGACGCGGTCGGACCCTTGGCCAGAGCTTGAGAAAGCGAAAGCGAAAGCGCAGGAAGCCTCCAAGGCCTACCACGAGGCCGACGCCCGCGTGAACGCTCTGATTCACTTCGGAGCGGCGATCGGCGCTCTGCCGACATGCAGCATTCGTTTTGCCGACCTACTCGAGGAACGGGCCGGAATGGCGCTCGGGTATGAGTGGCACCGTGCGGGCGAGGTCACCGACGGCATCAGCGGTGATGCGCAGTTCCGGAAGATTGTCGTAACGTCCGCACCGAAGGCGAAGAAAACAGGAGGATTTTTCAAATGATCGACCAGGACGAAATTCCGATCTTCAGAGCGGGCAGCTACGCTCAGGGAAACTTCGACATTCGCAAGGTTCGGCGAGCCGTCGAAAACACGAATCGATTGATCGCTCAGGGTGTCTTCTTTCCGCCGGTCAAATTGGGACACGAAGACAAAGGTGACGCGAGTGGATGGTTCAAGAGCTTGCGCGAGGCTGGGGGTGTCGTCTACGCCAAGCTCACCGACATCTCAGCAGACCTGAAAGACAGGATCGCTCGGAAGGTTCGCAGGTTCGTCAGTGCCGAGATTGCGCATGAGTTCTCACCGGATGGTCAGCTCGGAAAATCGGTCGGGCCAGCGTTCACCGGGTTAGCAATTCTCGGAGCAGAGCGGCCGCAGGTGAAAGGGCTGATCGATCTGGCGACGCTTACCGTTCCATCGGCCGCTCCCGAATTCGCGGAAGCACGGCGGGCGGGGATCGTTGCCGATGGAATCAGGACCACGGCAACCGGAACGGCTTACTTCGCAGAACTCGGTCCGCCTGCCGCATCGCTTCCCGGTCCTACCGCGATGTTCGCCGAGATCGGATTGAAGCGTGAAGACTTCAATCATTTGGCTTCCGATGCTCAGGCATCGCAGCGAGTCACGACGGCTGTTCGCATGGTGATGACTGAACAGGGCCTCGACTACGGCGCCGCATTTCGCGAGGCACGTCGCCGAATGATCCCGGCATCGGAACACGAAACGCTGAGTGTCGCTGAGTTCGCCGAGGTCTACAGCAACGGGGAAGCAGCACAGAAGGTCTACCGGATCATGTCGCGAAGCGGGCTCAGTTACAGCCAGATCGCAGCGCAGGTGAAGCAGGCCGGGAAGGTGACGGGATGAGCAAGAAGTCCGATCTTGAAGATCTCGCCAATCTCGCCGAGATACTGGAGGAAATGGAGACGATCGACCGGCTTCTTGCCTCGAGGAAGGAGCACGGCATCACGCATGAGCTTCTGAGACGTGTATCCAAAGGCGAGAAGAAGGCGACGAAGCAATTCAACGACTTCCTCGAGGTGATGGGCTACGACAATGGCTGATCGAAACGGGCTCAGTGATGTCGATCGGATGGTAGACGAGATGTCAGCGGCCGCCTTCCGCGAGGTCAACCCGGAAGAGCCAGTGAGGACTTCCACGCAGGTGAAGGGCCCGGATCATGGAGTGAACGCACTCTTTGCGTGGAAGCCGGAGCATATCTATGAAGATCACGCCAGCGAACTGGGAAAGGCGTTCCGGTCTTGGATGATGCTCGATGTCTTCGCGGCCGCCGTCGCGAATGATCTGCAATTCGGGCGCGACTACGTTGATAACTATACCCAGAGCCTGCCGAAGTTTCTCGAGGATCTACTCGAGCCATGCGGTGATGACCCGATCGAGAAGATGCTCGTCTCTCAGGTGTACTGGTCTCACGTTCAGATCGGAAACCTTCTCGCGAAGGCGAACAACTACAAGGGTGCCGAGTGGTCTTTGAAGCATCACGGGGAAGCGGGCAGGGTGGCGAACATCTCACGCCGTCAGATCGAGACTCTCACTCGCTACCGCGAATCGAAGCGGCCGAAGGAGTCAGCACCTGACGTTCAGCACATCGTGAATATCGCGGTGACAGCCGTGCTCCAACTGGTCTCAGAAAAGAAATCGTCCAACGGTAACGAACTGGGAAACGGAACGGTGATCGATGTCGAAAAATTATCAGCTCAGCTCACGCGGGCTGCGCTCTCTGCGGGCGGCGATCCGGAGAGTGCAGCCGTGGCGCAACTCGACCGGGCCAAGAACGGAGGCCGGGAAGAGAGCTTCAGCGAAGAATCTCGAGGGAGTTCAAAGAACCGGGCCAAGAACGCCGGAGGGGAAGCGCAGAAGCAGCCTCAACGCCCTAAAGCACGGGCTCCGAAGCCGCGAGTATCTCGAGGCAATCCGAAGCGCAAGGGAAGCACTTCGCGACGCAAGGGAGGCGCTCAGTGAGGGATAAATCGCCTTCCTCGGCCGATGGCAGCGGTTCGGATCTTTCGGGGGAATTGCTCCGTAGTGAGTGCTCTCCCATGCTCCCGCGCAGCCCTCGCGCAGCCGTGATGATGAGGAGAATGAAAAGCCATGGCAGACAAAGAAGTTTCAATAGGCGTACGCACAGAAGGCACCGACCAAACCGCCGATGATCTGAAGAAGGTTCGCGACAGCGCCAAAGGTATCGGCGACGGAATGGACCAGGCGGCCGATAGTTCGAAGAAACTCGATCAGGCCGCAACCCAGGCAGCGGGCGCGGCTAAACCTCTCTCCGATGCCGTCGACGAAATCGCCGAAAGCGCAAAGGACGCGAGCTCAGCAGCCGATGATCTCGAGAAATCTCTCGATCTGAACTCCCTCCCGGAAATCAAGAAGATTCGAGAGGAGCTCGAGAAATTAGGACCCGCCGGAAAGAAGGGACTCGATCAACTCGACAAAGGCCTGGCTGAAATCGAAACGGGTGGCGAGGATGTCGAGCGAGTTCTGGGGCAAATCATTGCCGAGGCGCATCGCGTAGGGCAGCAGGCAGGAGCGGCACTCGGTCCGATTGCCGAGGGGTTTCAGGAGCTCCCACACCAGGTGCGTACCTCTTTCGATCGCGTCTACACCAACCTTCGGGAGTATCAGAACAAGCTCGAAAGGACCGGCGACGTCGGGACGGAAGAACTTGAAAAGATCGTCAAATCTACTCGGCTCATGGAGAGAGCAATCAAGGAAGCCGGACTCGAAGTCAAAGACCTTCCTAAAGATGTCCAGCGGGCGATGCAGGATATCCGGGACGAGACGACGAAGGCAACCGTAACGGTTCGCGATCTCGAGGACGCATGGCACGAAGTTGAAGGTGCCGCGCGAAGTTCCTACGATCAGTTCACGAGTGTCGAAGGCATCTTCGAATCCATGGGTGGTGCAACCGCCGTAACCGCTGCAAAGGTCACGGTCCTGGGATTCGCGTTCCGTGAAGCAATGGGGCTGGTCAGCAAGTTCAACGAAGCGGCCGGGGTATCGCCGAAGATCATGGAGGAATTCAACGAGACGATCGAGAGCCGTGTTTACGCCGTCCTGGATAACTTCCGAGACAAGCTCTTTGTCGTTGGTCAGATGATGCACGCCGTTGCAATGCATGATGTTGAGGCGTTCAAGCAAGCTGTGATCTCGATGGATGAGATCGTCCGGAAAACTCAGGAGGATCAACTCGCAGCATTGACCAAAGGCACAGAGGGCTGGAAAAAGCATCGCGAGGAGCAGGCCAAGGGAACCGAGGTCGTGAAGGAACAGACCGAGGCGACGAAGGAGCAGACCGAAGCGACCGACGAAAACTCTCGGGCTCAGGTCGACGCGAGCGGCGCTCTCGACATCCACATGGCGGCTATCGGCGACATGGTCGAAGCGCTCCGGGCGTTGCAATCCGAGTTCGCCACGTCGAAGCTATCGGTAAACGAAGCAGGAGCCGCGTTCGCGCAGAACAACGAAATCCTGAGTGCCGCTAGCACGCGTTTGAATGAATCAGAGCGGGCATACCAACGCCAGACCGAACAGGTCGAAAAGCTCTCCAGGACTCATAAGGATGGATCGCAGATCCTTCAACAGGCGATTGACAAACAGCAGGACCTGAAGAAGAGGGTTGACGAAGCGAAAGAGGCGCAGAGCAAAGCGACGCAGGCGCAACGCGACGCGGAGGGCGCTTACAACACGGCGATCGACAAATCTCTGGAACTCGGAACCGCAGTCGACACACAGGCGGAAGCCCTAAAGAAGGCCGCCACTGCATCGAGCGCCATGGTGCAACCTGCAAAAGATGCCGCTGGCGCCGTGACGCCGCTCCGGGACGCTCTGGACCCGGAAAAGGTGGAACGGTTCGCGACCGGTCTGCTTGCGATCAACGAACAGTTGCGACGGTTGAAGGTGGAAGCGGGAACCGCGAAGAAGGCTCTCGATGATCTCGAGAAAGTAGGAGAGGAGGCCGCCTGATGACAATCAGAGGGAAGCTTCTAAACTTGAAACCATAAACTTTGCAGAGGAGATTGGTCAGATGGTGAACGACCGAAAAGATGAGTTGCTTGCGATGATGAAAGCGCTACGGGAAGCGACTGACTTTTATCAGGCGGTGGAAAAACTGAAGCCGTCTCCCGAAAAGGCTGCTGCACTGAAAAGCGAACTTCAGAAAATCCCCAATATCGACCGAAAGATTCTCGACCGAAACGATGCTTCATGGAGAACCAACGCAAGGCTGATGATGGACAAGGTGGCACTTGATCTCGAAAAGGTTTCACAACTCGACTTTGTCGAAACGGTCAAAACCCTACGGGACCTGGAGATGCTGCTCGCTCAATTTATCCCGGCTTCCGATCTTGACGTGATGTGAGGTATCCAGATGCCGGAACGCTGGATGAGTGATTCCCTGAAGCGGCAGGAGCAGCGAGAGAGAGAACGAGTCGAGCGGATCGAAGCGGCGCGCGGTTTCGTGACGGACGTGCTCCGGCGCTACCGTCGTCAGCTCGACTCACGCGGAGTGAAAGCGTCGACCTGGCACCGTGACGAGTCATTCACTGAACCAAATCATCACGAACGCAGCGTGCCGACTGACAGAGTCTGTTGGACGATCGACGTTGCTCGAGCGCTCCTGAAGGTCGATCGGGAGCTCGGTCCGGGACTCGGTGAATTGCTGCTCGATTCGGTCGGGAGGATTCCTCCCCTTGAAGCGCATGCAGCAGCGAAGCGGCTCAACATCCCGGCGATGGTAGTCGAGCGAATGGTCGGAGCATCCATCTGGCTTTTTAGGGCTCAGTTCCGCCCGTTCGGGGAGCTCTATCCGCACTGGAAGGACGTGGCGTGAGGCTACGAACCAATGATCTTCTGAGCCATCGGCGAATTGATCGGGATCATGGTTCCGCCCGTCTTGCAGTTCGGGCAACCCGGTTTGGTTTGGGTTTGCTGCCAGACGGCATAAATCAGACCGGGGATCACGAGCAGGAGAATGAGCACGCATCCGAGGGCCGTAGAACCGGGAACGATCCGTTCCGGTTGCCCCTGATATCCGCAGTTGGTGCAGACGTGAGTAGCGACCGCCTGATTCACCGGTGCATGAGCTCCCTGGGGGAACTGGCCGCTGAGCTCGGGGATCTCCCTGGCCGGTTTCCAGTCGGTCCCGTCGTGAACCTGATCATCCGGAACGATACGACCATACTTCGCCCAACTCCTGAGTTGTTCAGCGTGCTCGGTCGAAAACTCCAGGTCGTTACGCTTGATCTTCCACATCGTTCCCGCCTTTCCCAATCGAGGCCCTTTGAAAAGGGTAGCCCAATCGGGTACTTGCAAACAAGTAAGCAGTGTCCTATACTTGAATAGAGGTAAGCATATGTCGGCTCACGTCACCGATAACAGGAG
>DATKEJ010000297.1:0-8457 GCA_035512315.1 Rhodothermales bacterium
CTCGAAGCCCCGAACTCGGTCGGGGCTTCGAGGTGTCATTACGTCGGTCAGCGACCGTGCGGTATACTTATTGCGCTAGCTGACCATTGCTCTCAAGGAGACTAACGCAACGAGGATGCCATGAACAGCGGTTTTGGAGCCGGCACAATGAACCTGCTGATATTGCTGGCGGTCGCCGCGATTGTCTTGATGGGCTACTGCTAGTTCCCTTGCCGCCTGACGGAGCTTGAGGACCTTTCAGCCGATCCGTCACGTTTCGCGAGCGCTACTCGCTGACTTCGCCGAGCCACAACCGGTTTCCCCTGAACGAGAAAGCCCTTTACGGGACTTGAGTTCATGGGGGTGAGGAGATTGTCGCCCAATTCCCGGAGCGAATCTTGATCGATCTTTCGACCGAGGCGCTCATACCGGGATTGATGGATTTGCCTACAGCACAATCTGGGCAGAATGTTCGCCGCCACTGCTCACGATCGACACGCAGTAGTCGTTTAAAGCGTCGAGGTTTGCTACAGCCTCCTTCATCAGCTTCTTGTGCTGAAAAAGCTTTATAAACAACTCCTTAACCGGATTCCTTTCGATCAGATAGTTCACCTGCATCCGCGTCAGTCCTTCGCCGATCCTGGTGAGCGTGTAAACAACCACTATCCCCATGTCGCGCTCGGTTTCGCAAAACGAGATGATGTCGTCGCGATACTTGAAGTCATGGGAAAACCACCTGAGATTCTGTTCACGGCCGTGCCTGACGCATAGATGCGAGGATCCGGTCTGGGCGATCGCGTGCTTGACGTCCTCGACATTGTCGGTTGACGCCATCCATTTGTGACGGATCGAGTGGTCGGCGAGCACGCTGAACGCGAGCTCGATCGGCGCTTCAATCACCCGTTCGTGTTCAAGGACCCTCGTCTTCACACCCGGCAAGCTGTAATCTTCCACGGTTGGCTCGGGGACTCGAGCCATCAGGGGCTCGAGCGGCAGGTAGCAATATTCGATCGCGCCGACGTCGTACTCGTCGGAACCCGAGACGGGGTCAGACCAGGCGGTCCGGCCAATATCGGACCACGTGTTACAGGCCATCATCAGGTTGTCTGTGAACAACGCGTACTCGCCGACCGGGATTTGATTCTTCAGGAGGCGATGCGCGCTGATAACATCTTCCCCGAAGAGCTTCTGATAATCCTTGATCTGTCCCAGCGCCACGTCTCCGTAATGAACCACGAACTTCAGCTTCAGTCCGCCCGCGCTCTGACAGGCGCCGCACTGGCAAATTCGGAGCACTTCGTACCGCTTCAGGTGTGCGTGAAACGCTGTGTACATCCCTTGAACCTGGTCCAATAGCTCGCCGGCCGTCGGTGTTTTGCCGGATCGATAGAATAGGACTGCGTCACCCTCGATCTCCGACACCACGAGGTCGATCTCGTTGGCATCGATCAAAACTTCGAGGAGCTCCTGGATGATGTGCCGGCTGTGGGTGATCTCAGTCTGCTTGACGAACCTGGTGAAGCCGCCTATATCAGGAATGAAGATCAGCGTTGGCAAAGCGGCAGGTTCTTGCATGGTGGAGATGTCCTATGTAAGTCAGGGACCCGACGAGGTTGCCGCTTCTCGGGGTCTGACAATATATGGTTGGGATGCAGGGATTTAAAAGTCTTGATTGGAGGACGTCAAATCGACGTGTTCAAGCCAGATAACCTCGGCTCGCAGCCACCAACATCCGGCGGGGCCTGTCGAAATCACTGGTACGAGGTGTGGTTATACGTTGATATGGTGGGCCCTACGGGATTCGAACCTGTGACCTCTCGCGTGTGAGGCGAGCGCTCTGAACCGCTGAGCTAAGGGCCCAAATCGCAATTCAGAATTCAGAAAGCAGAAATCAGAATTGAATTCAGAATTGGGAATCGTGGAAAGATACACACTCTGCCGGCTTATTCGACCGCCACGCACGGAACTTCGAACGAATTCAGGTCAGGCGACTAAAACGTCCGTCTTTGAAAAGGCGTCCCCCCTGGACAGGAGCGGCTCACCCAGCGACAGCGCCAGGGCGTACGAAAAGCAATCTCCGAAATTCAAACCTGCCGGATGCCGTCCCTTCCCGAATCTCCTGTAGCCCGATCGGGCCATTTCGACATGTTCGGCGGTGACAGAAACGACCCGGACCGATAGCCGGTGCAGGAACAGATCGAACTCACGGTCGCCGAAGTCACCATAGCGAGCGAAAAGAACTATGGACGCTTCGAGAACGGACGCGGCAGACATTGTCAATACCTGAGCTCCCTCGATAGCCGCAATCAAACGGTCGGCGGCGGGTTCGGATTGCAGGACGGCGATCACCGCCGAAGTGTCTAAAACCATCGCTGCTACCTCGGCAACCCCGATTCGTCGTAGCCCAGGATTTCGCTATCCGTACGCTCGTCGAGGATGGGTAGGCTCGAAATGCGCGCCTGCATGCGAGCGATTTCGTCCCGTACTGGCGGGCGGGATCTCCGGCCCGTGATACGTTCGAGTCGCTCTCGAAGCGCGTTGAGCACGGCCTCCGTCAAGCTCTCTCCGGCGCTCTCGGCGAGCTCCCGCGCCAATCGGTCGGCTTCGTCATTCTTGATGCAGAGTGCCATGATCAGGGTATCGATAATCTATACAAGTTGGCAGATTATAGATATTGGGCCCTTTGAAGTTCCACGTTCTTGGAACACGGTGTGGCGCACGCGGCCCGCAGCAACTAACTTTATGCGTGTGACCAGCCACACGGAGCGCCTGACAGCCTTCACGCTGGTCCAAACCAAGAAGACACATCTCCGTCTAACACAACCCTCCAGTGATTATGAAATATCCCTCTGTCCTGCTAATTACTGTATTTCTTGCTTCCTGCGGCGGAGACAGTGAACCTGCCGCCGACCCCTCCCTGGACGATGCAGCAGCCGAATACCAGGAGGAAGTGAAAACGAAGGTCAGGGCCTCAGCTGTCAAGGCACTTGCTCGCGAGTGGGACGTGGATGAAGACAACGTCGAGTGTGTACTTGAAAAGGTTCGTATCTCCCAGATAGAGCAGGTGGAAGTGGACGCTGAAGTACAGGCTGCGTTCAAAGACTGCAATGTCGACCCGGCCGTAGTCAGGTAGCGGGTCCGTTGCGTGAATTCCTTCCGACGGCTTCGAGATAGCAAGTCTGTTTCCGTTTAGCCAGGCACATCATGAAAGTTGGAGTAGGCCACAGCGAGGACGTCGATTCGGCCGACGTCATCCAGGAAGTACTCGACGCATGCGCGGAACAGCTCGGTGGGGTGACGCCCCAAGCCGGCATTCTATTTTCTGCGCTCGACCACGACCATCAGGCACTGGTGGACGGCGTTATGGATCGGTATCCCGACCTCGAATTGATCGGCGCTACGACCGACGGCGAGGTCTCATCCGCCATCGGATTCGCCGAGAACTCGGTCACGTTGATGCTTTTCCAGTCTGACAAGGTCTCGTTCGCGGCTGGAGTCGGACGCGACATCTCGGACAATCCGGAGCGAGCCGGCCGTCAGGCGGCCGAGATGGCCATGGCCGGACTCGACGGCGCGCCCCGTCTATGCGTTGCAACGCCCGAGGGCCTGTTCGCAGACATCGAATCAGCGCTGAAGGGGATGGCGGGCGTAATCGGACCGGATGTTCCCATCTGCGGCGGCCTGGCCGGAGACCAGTTGTCGCTCAGTGGTACGTTTCAGTTCCACAAGCGAGAAGTCCTTAGTCAGGCGGCTCCGGTGCTTCTCTTCTCAGATCCTCTGGTTGTGTCCACCGCGATAGGCTGCGGTTGGCAGCCCATTGGCGCGAAGCACCGGGTCACGGATGTGGACGGCGCGGTCGTGAAGGAGATTGACGGCAAGCCTGCAATCGAGATCTACGAGGAGTACATCGGCAGTTTTTCCATAAGTCATCCGCTGATCGTGTATCCGAATGACAGCGACCAGTCGTTCTTGAGCGCCGGCATGGAGGCTAAGGAAGGCGGCATCCTTTTCCATATCGCCGTTCCCATCGGTTCATACGTCCAGCTTTCCAGCGCATCGAGGGGGGAGGCACTCGACGGAGCGGCGGCCGCGGCGGCCACCGTGGTCGAGCGTTATCCCGGATCCAAGCCGGATGCCGGCTTCATCTTCTCCTGTGCCGGGCGCCGTCTCTTGCTCGGCACTCGGGTCGCCGACGAGTACGAACTCCTCAAGGAGAAGCTCGGAGCCGACGTTCCAGTTTGTGGATTCTATACCTACGGTGAGCTCTGTCCGCTGCCTGGAGGCACGGCTCCGCAAGCCCACGACAGCACGTTCGTCACGGTATTGATTGGAGAAGACTGATTGGACGAACTACAGCGGCTCGAGAAACAAGTCAGACTGCTCGAGAAGAAGCTCGCGCGGTCGAACGAGTTACGCCTGCAGTTGGAGGGCGTCCACGACCGCGACCGTCTGCTGTACAAGAATCTGATGGAGCGTATCGAGGAGGCGCACCGCGAGCTGAAGCGTACGCAGGCGCAACTCATCCAGTCTGAAAAGATGGCCTCACTGGGTCATCTGACCGCCGGCATCGCACACGAGATTAAGAATCCGCTCAATTTCGTCAACAACTTCGCCGAGGTTTCGAAAGAGCTGGTCGACGAGATCCGTGAGACGCTCATCGATCACCCGGAGGCGCTGGATGCGGTCGGACCGCTTCTGGACGATTTGAAGGTGAGCAGCGAGTCCATTGCCCGCAACGGACGTCGGGCTGACGGCATCGTGGCCACGATGATGCAGCACGCCTCCGGCAGCAGTGGAAAGCGGGTCCAAATTGATCTCAACCGTCTTGTCGAGGAGTACGTTGATCTGGCCTATCGGGGACGACGCGCCCAGGAGTCCGACCCAGCCATCACCGTCGAACGCAACCTTGGAGACGACGTTGGAACCGTCGAGGTCGTCCCGCAGGAGATTGGCCGCGTCTTGATGAACCTGCTCAACAACGCGCTCGACGCCGTTCAGGAACGGGCAGCTTCGGAAAGCGGCGACTACCGTCCTCTGATCACCGTGTCTACATACCGGCGTGGGGTGACGGTTCACATCGAAGTGACCGACAACGGCGGGGGCATTCCGAGGAACATCCTGGACAAGATCTTCGAACCCTTCTTCACCACGAAACCGACAGGCTCTGCCACGGGGCTCGGACTGTCACTGTCGTACGACATCGTGACGCAGGGACATAACGGAACTCTGACCGCAGCTAGTGAAGGGGGAAGCGGAGCGACGTTTACCGTGGGGCTGCCCGCGTGAGTTTCGTATTCTTGTCTCCCGGTCACGCTTCCCTTTGAGACTGAGTCAGATTACGTGCAAGACGAGAGGTGATCTGTATCGCGAAATGGCTCACGCCTCGAACTGGAATCCCGAACGCTATGTCAAGTTTGCGTTTGAGAGGAAAGGCCTTTTCCCGCTGGTACGATTCTATCCGTACTCCATGTACGCGGTCCGGACGGCGGGAGGTCACACGCGCTGGGCCAAGGGTTTCTACAATGAAGAGCTGGGCTACCATATCAAGTATCGCGGTGAATACCAGCGCGCGATGCTCGCCAAAAACGTAATTGGGACGCACGGCCGATGGAAGCTATGGAAAGTGTGGCTTCTGATGCGCTCGGCCGACATCATCGATCTGGCTGTGTGGATCCGCGCCGTTGTCGGCAAGTTGACGAGGCGAGCCTGAGGAATTTTCGAATCCCCAAGGCCCACCCTCGGGCCTCATTGCCGGATGGAAGGCGGTGCACCTATCGTGCGTCTCACTCCCAGGCGAATCCCTTGAGTCAGGAAGGTTCGACCATATCCCATTACCACATAATCGCCCCGCTCGGCCGCGGTGGAATGGGGATTGTTTACCGCGGTCTCGACACAAGGCTCGAGCGGGAGGTGGCACTGAAATTCCTGCCTGCCGAATTGAGCAGAGACGACGATGCGAACCAGCGCTTCATGCAGGAGGCCAAGGCCGCTTCCGCCCTGAACCATCCCAGTGTCTGCCCGGTCTATGACATCGGTGAAACCGCTGACAAACGGGTTTTCATCGTTATGCCACTTTACATCGGGAATACGCTCAAGTACAGGCTGGTGGACGGACCGCTCGATGCGAGTGTCGCGTCTGAGGTCACCCGGCAGGTTGCACAGGGCTTGATGGCCGCCCACGAGAGAGGCATCGTCCACCGGGACATAAAACCCGACAATATCATGGTGACCGACGAGGGGCGTGCGGTGATCCTCGATTTCGGCCTCGCCAAACTGATCGGCGGTCTCGACTTGACCAGGACGGGGAGTACGGTCGGGACAGCGTTCTACATGGCGCCGGAGCAAATCAGGGGCGAAGAGGTCGACGCCCGGGCCGACCTGTGGTCGCTCGGTGTCGTCTTTTACCAGATGCTCACCGGCACGAGACCCTTCGACGGCGATTACGAACAGGCAGTTTCATACGCTATTCTGCAGTACGAGCCCGACTTCCAGGCGCCCGCACTGGAGCCCTACGCCCATGTGCTCAAGCGCCTTCTGGCCAAGGATAAGAGCGAGCGTTTTTCCACCGCAAATGAGCTGATTCTGGCGCTCGAACCCCGCGTCGCTGATCGGACCCCGCTGCCACCGGCCGGAGGGCGAAAGAGCTTTCTGCTCGGTAAGAGGACGTGGGTCGGAATCGCGATCTTCGCGGCCCTGGCGGCGGCGCTCGCCGTCGTCAGACAAGCGGCGGACCCTTCGACCCAACCGGCGGCTGACGTCTCGGCTAAGGAGACCGGCTCCACGCGACGTGCGATCGCGGTGCTTCCGTTCACGAACCTGAGGAGTGATCCGCAGACCGACTTTCTGGGTTACGCCATGGCTGACCAGGTCATCGGCTCTCTGTCGTATGTGCGTAACATCAACGTCCGACCCGCCGGTTCGGTGCGGGTGTACCAGAACCAGCGGTACGATGCTCACCAAGCCGGTAAAGAGTTGGGGGTTCACTACGTCGTTTCGGGCAACTATCTGAGCCAGGACGATCGAATGCGCTTGACGGTGGAGTTGATCGACGTCGCGTCGAATGAGATCGTCTGGACCCAGCCCATCGAGGTTCGGTCGTCGGACGTGTTCGAGATTCAGGACATCGTTGCACGAGCCCTCCTGGACCGACTCGAGGTTTCGTTCTCCGAGGACGAACGTAGCCGCATGCAGTCAGACGTCTCGTCTGACCCGCTCGCGTACGAATACTACTTGCGCGCCCTTTCTCACCCGCGCACGGTTGAGGGCGACGGGCTTGCAATCGAGTTGCTCGAGCAGTCGCTCGCCGTCGACTCGATGTTCGCGCCGGCCTGGAGCGAGCTGGGTTTTCGGCGACATGGTCTCGGGATGTTCGGTATGGCCGGCCCCAAGGTGTCGAGAAGCTCGGAGGCCGCGTTCGAGCGGGCACTGGAGTTGAACCCGGACCTGCTGTCGGCTCTCGCAGACCTTTCCACATACTTTACGGATGCCGGCAGAACGGACGAGGCCTACGAAATGGCCATGAGGGCGATCGAGCTGAACCCGAGCAACGCGATGGGGCATTTCGCGAGGGGCTATGCCCTTCGATATGCCGGCGTCATGGACGAATCGGAGCGCTCAATGAGGATGGCGATGAGCCTGGATTCCACGAATACCAGGTTTCGATCGGCGGGAATAACGTTAATGTTGATCGGGAAGTACGACGACGCCGAGAAGGCGTTCGCCATCGACTACGGAAGCGCTTACTACCATGGATTCATGGGGGAAATGCGACTGCTCCAAAACAGGCCCGACGAGGCAGCAATGCATTTCCGCAAGGCCGTGAGCCTCGATTGGGAAGGTCTGGAGGGACCGAGAGCCATGGCGGGGTTGGCCTCATTATCCGGCGACTACCAGCGGGGCCTTGCAGTGGCGAAGCAGTTCGAACAGGCGTCGCTTCTCGACGCCGAGGTCACCTACCGCAACTCACACCGCTACTGCGCCCATCGGGATCTCGATTCGTGTAATCGATTGCTGCGGGAGGCGATCGACCAGGGCTACTTCAATTATCCCGACATCAAATCCACACCGTTCCTCAATCTGATCCGCGGCACCCCGGCATTCGAGGAGTCGTTGGAGCAGGCCAGGCAAAAACACGAGCAGTTCAAGGCCAGGCACTTTCCCGACAGGGGAACGAACTGAGGATAGCTGACGGCTCCGGGGTCTCCTGATTCCCGAGCGGCTGATAGTGTGGTCGGTTATCTGGACTTGTGTGCCTCCCAGCTCGATCTCGATCATGAACTCAGGCAGGGCCCGCCCTTTCACCTCGAGCCACGAGCCTGTAGGAAACTGACCCGTGTAGATCGAGTTGCGATACGAAGCGACCTCCAGGAATTTCGCCATGTCGTCGTATAGATGTTTTCGACGACCACGTCGTCGAAAGTGCAGCCGAAGTGGCTCAGAACCTTCTCGAGATCAGCATAGTCGTTCTTCATCTGCTGC
>DATKEJ010000298.1:0-16458 GCA_035512315.1 Rhodothermales bacterium
ATGACGAAACAGGGGACCAGAAGTATCTGAAGTATGCGCGAAAGGCCGGCGATTTCTTGGTTATCAGCACGGATGACAACGGTGTTTGGGACAAGAACCTGTTACGCGGCTTACAGCACACGATTAATGCACGTTGCGCGTGGGCGCTGCTTGAACTTGATCGGCGAGTTCCGGGCGCGCGATATGCATGGATAGCGGAGCAGAACCTGAAATGGGTGCTGAAACAGCAAACGGATAACGGGTGGTTTCGGAACGGCTCATCGAAACCTCGCGTGCTCCCGAACACGCACTTCATTGCCTACACCTGCCGCGGTCTCATCGAAAGCCATCGCCTGACGGGAAATCGCGACTACCTCGAAGCGGCCCGAAAGACAGCCGACCGAATGCGTAGGATGTTTGATGAGCGTGCCACGCTGTATGCATTTTGGGATCACAATTGGGACAATAGAGGCAAATACATCCGTTGGGCGACAGGCCGCTATGTGTGTCTTACAGGCAATGTTCAGATGAGCCTTGTCTGGATGAAGCTGTTCGAAGAATACGGTGACCAATCGGACCGAGACAGCGCGTTCCGCATGTTGGATCAGGTTAAGGCTCTACAATCCGTGTCGTCACCAAAGCCCGGCATAAGGGGAGGAGTCAAGGGTTCGTTTCCCATTTTTGGCTGGTACTCAACATTCAAGTATCCAAACTGGGCCGCGAAATTTCTCGCCGACGCCTTGATGCTGAAAATCAAACTGCAAGGAAGTCCGTGAGCATGGTCCGCGCCTCAATGTCGGCTGACCGCGTGTCACCACAGTTAGCGTTCGATGATCTCCATCGCTATCTCGTCGAAAAGAATTTCACAGGCTGGGAGTACGACGACCTTTTGGCGTCGCCATTCGTCAATTCACTAACGCGCTTTGGACTATACCCGCGGATCGCAGCGGTCCAGCTCGCCAAGCGTTGTCCTATTAATCTGCGACCATTTCTGGGCGTACCCCGACTACAAAGTACCAAGGCCTGGGGGTTCATCGTCAAAGGGTATCTCTACAATTACCTGGCGACCGACGATGATCGGTACCTCCCCCTTGTACGCCGAGGCCTTGACTGGCTAATCGAAAACCGATCACCGGGTCGCGTGGAGTTCTGTTGGGGTAACGACTTCGACTTCGCCAGCCGATCAGGATTTTTCCCCAAACGACTCCCGACCGTGGTATGGACTTCTCACATTCAGGCGGCCTTCGATCTGGCGTGGGACACGCTGGGCGACCCTCGTTATCGGGATGTCGTCATATCTAGTGCAAGGTTTGTTGAAACTGACCTTGAGCGCAATGGGGATGACACCGGCATCTGCTTTGCGTATGCCCCAGGCGTCAATTGTGTCGTTCACAACTCAAATCTCTTAGGTGCCGTCGCATTACTCCGAGGCTGGCGTCATACAGGGAATGAGGATCATTACGAACTGGCTCGGACGGCGATTAACTGGTCGCTGACTAGAATGAATCCGGATGGAAGCTGGTACTATGGCGACCGCGGCATGCAACACTGGATCGACAACTATCACACCGGCTACAATCTCGACAGCCTTGTCCTAGCCCGAGTGCTTACTCAAGGGAATCTTGTAAAGCAGACAGACATCAACAAGACCTACGTTTTCTGGCGAGACCACTTCTTTGAATCGACTGGTGCTCCCAAGTTCTATCACGACCGTGTCTATCCACATGACATCCAGGCGACTGCGCAGGCGATAGAGTCGCTGTCAAAGTATTCGGTCTACGATCGGGATGCCCTGGCACTGGCAAAGAAAGTGTTTGATTGGGCGATTCGATCGATGGGTAAGGAGAACGGCAGCTTTCGTTACCGCATTTACCGTCACTGGACGAACCACCTGGAGGCAATTCACTGGGGGCAGGCGACAATGCTTTCGGCTATCGGGCACCTGCTCTATTACACGAAGCGCTCGGAGTCAATGGCGAATGCCGCCTCACAGGTGTCTTTACAGAACAAAACTGACTATCAGCCGGCCACGTAGCGCATGGCATTGGCATGGTCAAGTCGCGTTAGCGACATCTGGTGACCACGTACTCTAAAATGGAAGTATTCAAATGCAGGTCGTCGACGCCGTAGAGCGAAACATATACGATTCGTTGTTGAGAAGTCCCGGGTTCCTTGAGCCACTGCTCAGCGTTGCCGGGAACGAATTTCGGACTGAGGCAGGGGCCTGCTATCCGCTGATAGACGGAATCGTCTGTTTGATCCCCGAAGAAGAGCGCAGTCGCGATCTCGGTGATGCCAAGTTCTACGAAGAGCACCCGTTCGGCGTCAGGGACTGGTCCAATCGCGAGGAGGTCGAAGCTGGTGTCGAACGAGAGATTAAAGAGGTACTTGAGCGCGTTCCGAAAGATGCGTTGATCGCCGACATAGGATGCGGGTCCGGCAGGGTCTCAAACTATATGAGCCATCAAGGTTACACAAATGTTTTGAGCCTGGACTACAGTCTGAACTCCTTGAGAATGGTGGCGGAGAATACGGGCAATTACTGCGTGTGGGGCAACAACCTGTCGATTCCCCTTGCATCCGATTCTTTTGACCTTGTGATCTCTACGGGTGTGATTCACCATACACCGGATCCTCCCAAGGCTTTTGCTGAGTGTTGTCGGATTGTTAAGCCTGGGGGGCTGCTCTTCGTTAAGATGCGCAACCTCCACAGCCCGTATGGATACCTGTTCCACACGTACGGCGCCGCTTTACGATTTTGCGAACGAAGACCGGCCCTGAAGTGGGTGTCTGATCTCTTCGGATTCCAGGTTTACCGGGCCACCAGAAAGGTCTTTTATTCCAGCCTGCCTAAGCGACCGGTAAAAGAGCTCCGCGGGAAGTTTGAGAATCTCTTCGTAAAGAACTTGATAACGTTCTTTACGACGGCACAGGTGGAGAGAATGCTCGCCCAGCATCATATGGAAGTGCAGTATGGCTGGAAGACGTCCATGACGCATCGACAGCATTTCTACGTAGCAAAGAAGGTGAGCGCCGCTTCGTAAAGGCCGAAGAGCGGACGTGTTCTTTGATTGAACCCACGCTAATCAACGTCGACTGTTTCATCAATGCCCGGCGGCAAATGCCTGATCTACTAAATCGGGGCAACAGCCGTGGCGCCATGCTCCTTTTCTACCTGGGGCACCCAGCCCACTTTCACCTATTCCGAAACACCATCAACGAGCTGAGTGTCTCCGGCAACAATTGTATGGTTCTCGTGAAGCGGAAGGATGTACTGATGGACCTAGTCGCAAGAGAAGGATGGGACTATCTACAGGTAGCCAACGAGAGGAAGGGTAACGGAAGGCTCGCAAGCGGGTGGAGTCTTCTTCGGCGAGACCTTGACTTGTGGCGATTCGCCAAACGCGAGCGGCCAAGGCTAATGATTGGGACCTCCGCCGAGATTGGCCACGTCGGCCGAATGCTGGGTATTCCGTCCATCGTCGTCAACGAGGACGACGCCGAAGCGGTACCTCTGTTTACGAAGTTGGCCTATCCCTTCGCGGATCACATTGTCGTTCCCGAATGCTGCTCGTTAGACAAATGGAAGGAGAAGGCGGTCCGATATAACGGCTTCCACGAACTTGCGTACTTGCATCCTGACCGCTTCACGCCCACCTGGCGCGTTATGCTTGACCTTGCCGGCGCCTCCGGGCGATACTTTATCCTCCGGTTCGCCGAACTGAGCGCGCATCACGATACCGGCAAGACGGGAATTGGGGATGTTCTCGCACGCCGGCTCGTCAATTTTCTAGCACCTAATGGCACGGTCTACGTCACGTCGGAACGACCAATGAGTAGCGAGCTGGAGCGCTTTCGGTTCCCACTCTCTCCCGATCGGATGCACGACGCCCTGGCGTTTGCCGACCTATATATCGGCGACTCCCAAACCATGGCGGCCGAAGCTGCCGTACTAGGAACCCCTTCTATCCGATTCAACGATTTCGTCGGCAGGCTTGGCTACCTCGAGGAGCTCGAGCACAAATACGGTCTCACCTACGGGATCAAGACGTCCGCGCCGGAGGCGCTCTTTGCCAAGATCGACGAATTACTCGCGATGCCGGATCTAAGACAGGAATGGCAACGCCGCCGCAAGCGAATGCTCGCCGACAAAATCGACGTGACGGCGCTTCTCGTCTGGTTCATCGAGAACTATCCCGAGAGTGCGAAGACTTCGAAGCTAACCATGGTACACAGAATCAGTTCAGAGCGGATGCTCCAGTCGAGAGTAACCCTGGTTGAAGATCGAGCTGCTCGCGGCATCGCAACGAGGACAATTGGAAACCGTAGTGACTCCCTGTAAGCACACGAATCGGGGCCTAAGATGACACTCTCGGCCTTTCTCAAATTGGTGGCATGGCAGGGCATTAACCCGCTGCTCCTGAGACTGAAGAAGGATCGGCAGTATGAAGTAGATGTGGCAACCAGGGGCATTAATATCGGCTGCGGGTTGGACAACCCCCCTGTTGGATTGGTGTTGATGGAGGTATAACCCATTATGTTGTCAGCGTGGCTCCGAAAGGGATCTCAAGGCGTTTGTACAAAGCGTTCAATAGTTCGAAGAATTATGGGTTCGAAGAGTATTATCGCAAGAACAAGAGTACCTACTTCGTCCACCACGACTTGCTTTATGGGCTACCGTTTGCCGATGGCGCCGTTCCAAACATCTTCACGTCGCATTTTCTCGAGCATCTGACTCGGACCGAGGCTGAAGCGCTGATGGCCGATTGTTATCGTGTTCTTAGGAAGGGCGGGATGATAAGAATATGTGTTCCCGATCTCGACGTAGCCGTGCAAAAGATCTCGAGCGCACTAGTTGCTTACCGGGAAGGAGATGTCCGTTTGATTGTCGAGTACGTCACCTCATCCCAATCCGACTACCTCGGCCCCTATAGTTTCCACAAGTGGATGTACAATTTCGGTGAGATGAGAGATCTGCTGGACGAGTATGGCTTCAGAAATATCACGCAGCAGTGCTTCAAGCGAGGTGATATCCCGGATGTCGAACTACTGGATACTCGTCGCGGCCTATACGTCGAAGCTAGAAAATAGCTCGGTGGTGTTGGTTCGTAGTACTCCCTACCGTGTGCAGATCAGAGTAGCGTAGCGACCGTTCTCAACCGTCTAGCGTTCAAGAATCTCGGCCGTTGATACTTCGTCGAATCACTATCGGGTTGGACCGTGCTTGCTAAAATAGCACCTGTATCAAATCGCTGCATTCCAGCTCCGCACAACCCACGAAATCCACATTTCTGACGCCAGCAAGACGCCGGCCGATTTCGACGAGATCATTGCCTCCGAAGCAGGTTCCTGAAACCTTCAACGAGAAGCCGCTCACAACGGACATCGTCCACCTCGCACGGGTACTCCCTCAATGTCCTCCTGCGCGGAGCCCCTAGTCGGTAACGACAAGTGCACGCAAGAGCTGGTCGGACCCCTCTTCGCCGCGAACGAATTCGAGGCTACGAGGGGCAAGCCCCGGACCAAGCACCAAGTACCAAGCACAATGCACGATGCACAATGCACGATGCACAAACCAAAGAGATAATCCAATGAAAAGACTTCGAACTACCCTGGGAGCATTCA
This sequence comes from Rhodothermales bacterium, assembly GCA_035512315.1. Taxonomy (GTDB): domain Bacteria; phylum Bacteroidota; class Rhodothermia; order Rhodothermales; family DATKEJ01; genus DATKEJ01. Next base: position 5,605 of record DATKEJ010000298.1, read on the forward strand.
TAATAGCTGCCTTTTCGGTTGCCCTGATCGGCTGTGACGATGACGACTCCTGTCGCGGCCTCTGCGAAGCGGATTGTGGCCGGGACCTGTCGGACTGCGTCAGTTCCTGTGGCGGGGTCGACCAGACATGCGTTTCGAATTGCCTGGACAACTATGACAAATGTATTGGCAATTGCCATGACCAGGGCGGCGGCAACTGATGGATGAGACCGGAACGCGCACCGTTCGGTAGGAAGATGCATCCGGACGCTAAGCACATCGATCACCCGGCCGACCCTTCGATCGACAGGTGGTCGGAGCATGTCAGCGGGGATGGATCGGTTTCCGAAGCTCTTCGGCCAGGTGTTGAGGGGAAGCTTCTCCTTTCGACGCTCGATCCCGATGAGATCCGGTCCGTCCCGATAGGAGAGACGGAAGAGATCGTTTGCGAACCTCGACTCAACAACGTCAAACACCTCAACCGATACCTGGCCGGCATCCAAACCCGACTCGTCGTCGGCGGGCTGTTTCGAGGAAACGTCGAGACGTCCGAGCAGCGAAGACGCCGCCTCCTGAATAAATACCCTGTCTGGTATTCGTGGCTGTACTATCCACTGGACTTTGTCTTCAAGCGGGCTTTCCCAAAACTGAAACTTACCCGGTGGCTCTACCAGGCGCTCACGAAGGGACGCAATCGGGTCTTCTCAGAAACGGAGGTGCTCGGGCGCCTGATCTATTGTGGCTTCGACGTCGTGACGGTCCGGGAGCGCGATAACCTGCTGCACTTCACCGCGCGCAAACGCGGCGAGGCGCCGAAATCCGAAGAACTCGACCGCGGGATCATCCTCAAACTGGAAAGAATCGGCCGCTACGGGCTGCCCATCATTGTGTACAAGTTTCGTACGATGCACCCTTATGCGCCATATTTACAGGAGTTTGTTTATGAGCGAAACAAGCTCGATTCCAATGGGAAGTTCCGGAGTGATTTCCGAATCACCGCTTGGGGGAGATGGCTCCGGAGAACGTGGATCGATGAGCTCCCCATGATCGTCAACTTCGCAAAAGGAGACCTGAAACTCGTGGGCGTCCGCCCCCTGACACCGCACTACCTGGGACTCTATCCGCCCCACATCCTCGCGCTGCGGCTTCAAGCCAAACCCGGACTGATTCCCCCCTACTACGCCGATATGCCGGCCAATTTCGACGAGATCGTTGCATCGGAGGCACGCTATCTAGAAGCCTACAACCGGAGTCCGCTAAAGACGGACCTGGCATACTTGGGACGCGTACTCATCAACATCATCTTACGAGGAGCCAGAAGCATGTAGCCCCCACGACGGCTTCAAGCAATTCAGCAAGAACCACAATAGGAAGGTGACGGCGTCGCGCTCCAAGCGCCCCCGACGCCGGACCCCTGAGTTCGAAGCTACGAGGGGCAAGCCAAGCACCAAGCACCAAGCACCAAGTACCACGCACCACGCACCACGCACCACGCACCAAGTACCAAGTACCAAGTACCCAGATGAACAACAACCCCTTTATCAACTTCGAATCCCGCATCGCCGACCGCACGCTCCGCATCGGCGTCATCGGCATGGGCTATGTCGGACTTCCTCTCGCGACCGTTTTCGCCGGAGCAGGATTCCGCGTTACAGGCTTCGACGTCAGCGCGACGAAGATGCGCATGCTGAAAGACGGATCGAGCTACATCGAGGACGTCTCGAGCGAGACGCTGGCCGGATTCGTCAACGGCGGTCTACTCGAGGGCACCCTGGATTTCGCCCGTCTCGACGAGATCGACGTCGTGAGCATCTGCGTCCCGACGCCCCTGAGCAAGACGCACGGGCCCGACATGTCCTACATCGTCAGCGCCACGGAAAGAATTACCGAACATCTCCGAAAAGGTCAGGTCATCATCCTCGAAAGCACAACCTATCCGGGATCGACGCGCGAAGTCGTACTCCCGATACTCGAGCGCACGGGGCTGAAGGTCGGAGAGGATTTTCACCTCGCGTTCTCGCCGGAACGCGTCGATCCGGGTCGATCCGACTGGACCACTGTGAACACCCCGAAGGTCATCGGCGGCATCACCCCGATGTGCGTAGAGCGGGCATCGACGGTGTACAACGCCGCCATCGACACGGTCATTTCACTGAGCTCCCCTGAGGCTGCGGAGATGGTGAAGCTGCTGGAGAACACCTTCCGGGCCGTGAACATTGGCCTGGCAAACGAGGTGCTGCTCATGTGCGACGTCCTCGGGCTCGACGTATGGGAGGTCGTTGACGCGGCGGCAACTAAGCCGTTCGGGTTCATGAAGTTCACGCCCGGGCCTGGTCTCGGCGGGCATTGCATTCCGATCGATCCACACTATCTCTCCTGGAAGCTTCGAACCCTGAATTACAGCGCGCGCTTCATCGAGCTCGCCGCCGACATCAACGCCAGGATGCCGGCGCATTGGGTGCAGCGCGTCCAGGATCTTTTGAATGAGGCCGGCAAGCCTCTGAAAGGGAGCGAGGTGCTAGTACTGGGCGTGGCATACAAGAAGGACGTCGGCGACATGAGGGAGTCGCCCGCGCTCGAGATTGTCCGCCTGCTCGAGGAGAAGGGGAGCGTGGTGCGATATCACGACCCCCATGTATCGGCATTTGTCCATCACGACCACGAGCGCTCGTCGGTTCAAGATCTCGACAAAGCGCTCGGGGCCGCTGACTGCGTGGTCGTCGCCACAGATCATTCTTACTACGAGCCCGCGCACGTGAGAAGTCTGGCCAGACTCGTGGTCAATACGCGCGCCCGCGAGTGGGGAGCGGTTTCCAGCGAGGCGTCATCCACGAACGGGCACGATCCGTCAGTCGAAACCGAGTTCGTGATCCGATCAAAGTCGAGTTGAGGGGGGAGGAGAGGACTTTTAGAAATGCATGGTGGACGTCTCTTCATCCTGCTTGTGTTCTTTGCCCAAGGCCCCGCCGCACTGATCGCGCAGCCGGCACCGGCGCCCGGCGTGGATGACATCGTGGCGGCCCTGGCCGAATCGGGATTTGAAAACCTGGGCGTGGTCCGAGCGGAGGATCGCCTCATTGTAACGTACGAGAATCGCGTGTATCGTTACGAAATCAGGGCGTTTTCGGAGGTCGTGTCAACGATCGTACGGTTCGCCCGCGACGCAAAGAGCCTGACCGTCATTCAACAGCGCCATGGACTGCCGCTTCGATCGCTCACGGCGCCGCTTGGCAACTTCCGGCCGTTGCAACCCGGCACAGTCGCAGTCTCGGAAATGGACGTGGTCGAAACCTCCGTCGACGCTGCGGATTGGGCGAGCGTGTCCTCGAGCGCTTCGAGAACCGCTTCATCGTTCCGTCGATTCGACGTGACCATGCAACCGCATGTCGCAATCCGATTCGGGAACTACGCCGATGCCCTGCAGACACAAATCGGACTCGTTCCGGAGATTCGGACGACCATCGTACCGGGTTTGCGGGGCAGGGCGCAGGTGATCCTGCCGATTCAGAACGAGCTGGATGAGCAGGGCGACTATGTGCGCCCCGGCTTGGTCTCAATCAATCAGACCCTACGGATACACGACGACACGTTCGTCTCGCTTTCCGGGGGGTATTTCTCCCACAACCGGTACGGCGTCGATCTAGAGTCAAGGACTTTCCTCCGAGGCCGGCGATTCTCGGTGGGGGTGCGCATCGGATACACGGGTTATGCGGGCATCCGTGACGGGTCGTGGAGCCAATCCTCGATCGGACGACTCTGTGCCGCGCTCACAACCGACGTCTACGTGCGCCGACATTCGCTCCTGATCCGCTCGGGTTTGCACCGGTTCGTCTACGGAGATGTCGGGTGGCGCCTCGACGTGGTCAGGACCTTCGGGGAGGTGCAGCTCGGCCTGTTCGGCCTGGTTTCGCAGGCCGAGAACAATGCGGGTTTCAGTCTGGCGATTCCCCTCTTCGGGCGGAAATACGGAAGTCCCGCCTCTCTCAGAATACGTCCCGCCAGGACGTTCGACTGGGAGTATCGGTACCGTGGTTTTCAAACGAACGGCCTGCGCTACGACACGGGACACGGGATCGACGATCTGTGGGGCGGGGTGTTTCCAGGGCTCTTCGAATGAGACGGGGACGCCCACCCCCAACCGAGGCGTATATTTCATTGAGTGAACTGAGCGAGCAGGGCCTTGCAGATGGCGCCGGACATTCTCGGCAGAGCGGCACCTCAATTACAATTCTGGGACTTGAATAGACCATTGCTTTCGTGCATCTAACGTCCACGTCTGAGAAGATCTACATTGCCGGGCACAAGGGACTCGTCGGATCAGCAGTTTTGGCGCATTTTGCCGGACTGGGTTACGATAACCTGGTTGTTCGTGAAAGGACAGCGCTCGATTTGCGAAGACAACATGACGTTGAAACGTTCTTTGCTAAGGAGCGCCCTGATTTCGTGATCCTGGCTGCTGCGAAGGTCGGCGGTATCATGGCCAACCAGACCTACCCGGGCGAGTTCATTCACGATAACCTCGGCATTCAGCTGAACGTCATTCAAGCTGCGCATAATCATGCAGTAAAACGCCTCATATTCTTGGGGAGTTCGTGTATTTACCCCCGACAAGCTCCGCAACCCATTCGTGAAGAATTTCTTCTCTCGGGACCGTTGGAACCGTCGAACCAGTGGTACTCGGTGGCAAAGATTGCAGGAATCAAGCTGTGTCAAGCGTACTCCGAGCAGTATGGCGATGACTATGTTTGTCTTATGCCCAGTAATGTCTATGGCCCCAACGACAATTTTGATAGGTTGAACAGTCATGTCCTCCCAGCATTGTTGAGACGGTTTCATGAAGCAAAATGGGGAGATGACAACCGGCCGGTGACCGTTTGGGGCAGTGGCAAACCACGACGGGAGTTTCTTTATAGTTGGGATCTGGCCCGCGCCTGTCACTGTGTCTTGTCGGCGCCTCTCGAGACGATCCGTGATGTAGCGCCCGACGCGATGATGAACGTTGGAATGGGACATGATATTACCATTGCGCACTTGGCGGATTTGGTGAAGGACGTGGTCGGGTGGAATGGTGCGATTGAGTTCGACCGGAGCAAACCGGATGGGACCTCTCGCAAACTCTTAGAAATCGGTCGTATCAAGAAACTTGGGTGGGAGCCAACCACCAATCTCGAAGAGGGCTTGGCACTGACATACGATTGGTTCAAGTCACAACCCGAATGGCAACACAGAGAGCGTTAATTACCGGGGTAACCGGTCAAGACGGGGCCTATCTGGCTGAGTTCCTTTTGGATCGGGGCTACGAAGTTCATGGCGTTAAGCGTCGTAGTAGCCAGTTCAATACCCAACGAATCGATCACCTATACCAGGATCCACACGATCCTGACGCCCGCTTCTTCCTCCACTACGGTGACATGACCGATTCTACTAATCTGCTGCGAATCGTCCAGCAGGTTCGACCGCACGAGATTTACAATCTTGCTGCCCAAAGCCATGTCATGGTCAGTTTCGAGACCCCTGAGTACACGGCGAACGCTGACGCGCTTGGCTGCCTTCGGATGCTCGAGGCTATTCGGATCCTCGGACTGCAGGACGAGACTCGCTTTTATCAAGCTTCAACAAGTGAACTGTATGGTCTTGCTTCCGAGGTACCTCAGACCGAAACGACCCCATTCTATCCTCGCAGCCCATACGGTGTGGCAAAGCTGTACGCACATTGGATAACAGTCAACTATCGCGAAGCATACGGTTTGTTTGCATGCAACGGAATCCTTTTCAATCACGAGAGTCCGATCAGAGGTGAGACATTCGTGACGAGGAAGATTACCCAGGCGGTTGCCAGAATCGCACTTGGTCTTCAACGAACATTACGTCTTGGCAACTTGGATGCCAAGAGAGACTGGGGTCATTCAAGGGATTACGTCAAAGGAATGTGGTTGATGCTTCAGCAACCCGAACCCGATGACTATGTCTTGGCCACCGGAAAAACCCACACCGTCCGTTTCTTCTGCGAGCGGGCCTTTGCCGCTGCCGGTATTGAGTTGTTTTGGGACGGGCAGGGCACCGATGAAACGGGACGACGGTGCGATACGGGCGAGACATTGGTAGAGATTGACCCACGATATTTTCGACCAACCGAGGTCGATATCCTGAAAGGAGATGCTTCCAAGGCAGAGCGCGTGCTGGGATGGCGCCCGACGCACACGCTGGAGGAGATGATACGTGAAATGGTCGTCTCGGATCTGGATCTCGTATCCTCACAGATTCACAACGCCGGTTCCGAGTTGGCCGGCCAAAATGGAAGGGACCGCGAGACATGAGACCCGCAGCTATCGCGCTCGGATTGCTTGCGTTGCTCGCCGGATCCGTACCTGGCGAAGCACAGATCGTCGGTACCACCAGCCTCATCACGATTCCCGTAGCCGATATGCCTCCTGACGGGACGATCACCGTCGGGGGAGGATTTGTCGACAAACGGTATTCGGAGTATCTGAACGGCAGAGCAGATTACACGCCCGTCTATCTCTCTGTAGAATTTCTTCCTTTTCTCGAGCTGGCCTTTCGCTTCTCGCGACCAGTCAATCTCGACGACCGCCAGCGCCTCGGAGACCGCATGGTCAGCGCCCGGCTCCGCCTGCTGAACGAGACGCCGCGCCGGCCGGCGATCCTTGTTGGCGCCCATGATTTCCTTACGGTAAAAGATAGCAACCATTTCCACGCCCTTTATATCGTCGGCTCAAAGCATTTCCAATCCTTTATCCCCATCGGACTCCACCTCGGTTACGGCTCAAATGTACTGGACGCCCGCGCGTACCAATTCGTCGGCGTGTTCGGCGGGATTTCGCTTACGGTTGTCGAGCAAGGTGAACTGCTCGTCGAATACGACGCCGATCGATTCAGTGCGGGCATTCGTTACGAACTACTGGATCGTTTCCGGGTATTGCTGGCCCTTCAAGGTCTGGATTCGATCATCGCCGGAGCGTCAATGAACGTCCGGCTTTGAATTGATGGCCCGGCATTAGAGCCCGTTCCGCAGACCACACGGCGCTAAAGCACCGTGCTACATGCGATCAAGCCCGGTGAACCGGGCTGGACGGCCGGCGGGCCGATGAAGGACGGTCGGGATCGGCAGGGGACGAGTCGTCGCTGCGTTGGGACCGGTACTGTCTGGGTGGGTGCAGTCCCGTAAACCGTGCCAGTTGAGATCGAACGTGTCTGAGCCCGGTTTAGCGGGCTTAACACGCTGTAGCACGGGGATTTATTCCCGTGTGACTCGCTCCAGCCTACCCCCTCGGGGAGGGGGGCGCGGGGTGACTACCGCTATCCGAAAACCGCCGGCGCGGACATCGGACTTCGGACGTCTTGTGATCGAGCCCCTCGCAGTGATTCTGCGAGGGGCTTTCTTTTTGGCGGGCTCGCTTTCATTTGTCTTCGATTTGGTAACATCCCTCGGTACAGTCGCGTGACATCACCACCGCATGGCGCCTCCCGATACATTTCAAATCCTGATCGGCCTGTTCGGCGGCCTTGCGCTCTTCCTGTTCGGCATGATGCAGATGTCGGACGCGCTCAAGACTGTTGCGGGGGGCGGGCTCAAGAGGCTTCTCGGGCAACTTACCCGCAACCGTTTCACAGGAGTGGTGACCGGAGCGGTTATGGCCGCCATCACCCAGTCATCATCTGTCGCCACCGTTCTCGTCGTGGGATTTGTCTCAGCGGGGCTCATGTCCCTGGGCCAGTCGGTTGCGGTCATCATGGGCGCGAATGTCGGAACGACTGTCACCGTTCAGCTCATCGCGTTCGACGTGACGAAATATGCTTTGGTCCTCGTCGCGGCAGGGTTTGCCGTCATGTTTCTCGCCCGCCGCGATCGGTGGAGGTTCTACGGAACCGCCGTGATGGGACTCGGCCTGATATTTTTCGGGATGGATATAATGAGCGAGGCGACAGAGCCACTGCGTTCATATCAGCCGTTCATTGACTTCATGTCTAGAACGGAGAGCCCGATGTTTGGTGTTCTTGCGGGTGCGCTCATCACAGCGGTCATCCAGAGTTCAGCCGCGACCATGGGCATCGTCATTATCCTCTCGAGCCAGGGTTTTGTCACGCTCGAGGGCGGAATTGCGCTTGTTCTCGGCGCCAACGTGGGTACGTGTGTCACGGCTCTGCTGGCGGCAATAGGAAAGCCGCGTGAGGCCACGCAGGTAGCGCTGGCCCACGTCCTTTTCAACGTAATCGGCGTCTGCATCTGGATTGGCTTCATCCATGAGCTGGCGCTCGCAGCCCGATTCGCATCGCCGGTCTCGTCGGGCATTGTCGATGTGGCCCACGCTGCTGCTGAGGCTCCTCGTCAGATCGCTAACGCCCATACCATCTTCAACATCGCCAATACGGTACTGCTCATCTGGTTCACCGGTCCGCTCGCCTGGCTCATAAACAAACTGCTACCTGTCCGAGAACCGGCAGAAGGAGCGCTGGTGAGACCGAAATACCTCGACGACAACCTGCTGAGTACTCCCGCGCTCGCGCTCGACAGGGTGCGACTCGAGATCGGGCGTCTCGGCACGTTTGCTTTCGAAATGGTGCGTGAGGCGCCCAGAGTCATGATCGGCGGCCGGCGCGAGGAGCTGGATCGTCTCCACCGGATGGACGAACAGGTCGACAGCCTGCATAGTGCGATCGTCACGCATCTTGGAAACCTCTCGAGGCAGGATCTTACGCCTGTGCAGTCGTCGGTTCTGACCGATTATCTCTCCGTCGCCAACTACCTCGAGAACATCGGCGATATGGTAGAGACGAACCTCTACGACGCCGGCCTCGAGCGTCTCGGAAGCCAGATCGAGATCTCAGAATCAACTCGAGCGGTGCTGCGGAGCCTGCACGAGAAGGTCCAGTGGTCCGTCGAGCGCTCCGTGACCGCGTTCGTCGACGGGGACGTTTCCGTTGCGGCTCAGATCACCGACGCCAAAGAAGCGATCAATGAACTGGCTGACAAAGCGGAACACCATTTGCGCAACAGGCTCACCGCGGATGCGCCTGACAGAATAACGTCGTTCAAGGTTGAGTCGGAGGTCGTCCAGCACCTGAAACGGGTGTACTACTTCGCGAAACGGATCGCCAAGACGGTGTAGGGACATGCGTCAGGCAACCGCAACGGCGCGCCCCCCTCTCCGAGGGGGCAGGCTGAAGCGAAGTCGGGCGAAACGGAGTGAGCCGGACGCGGCGAAAGCCGGAGGTGGTCAATTGCGACCGTGAGCGAGCATAATGCCGCTAAGCCACCAGATCCAGTATCTTCGTCACCGTTTCACGCAGATCCTTCCGGTGCACGATGCGGTCGAGGAATCCCTTTTGGAGGAGGAACTCCGACGTCTGGAAACCGTCGGGCAGATCTTTGCCAATGGTTTCGCGGATGACGCGCGGTCCCGCAAATCCGATGAGCGCGCCGGGTTCGGCAAGATTAAAGTCTCCCAGCATGGCGAACGACGCCGTCACTCCGCCGGTCGTCGGGTGGGTCATGATTGAAATGTAGGGGAGTTTTCGCTCGGCGAAGCGGGCAAGGTTGGCGCTGGTTTTCGCGAGCTGCATGAGGCTGTAAGCGCCTTCCATCATGCGCGCTCCTCCGCTCTGGGAGATGATGATCAGAGCCGTCCGCTCGTCATACGCCCGCTGGATCGTGCGGGTGAGCATCTCGCCGACGACTGAGCCCATGGAACCCCCGATGAAACCAAAGTCCATTGCCGCGATCTTGATCCGGTGCTCGCCTATCGTGCCCGCAGCCGCTCGCACCGCATCGCTCAGATCGGGATTGTTTTTCGCCGCTTCGACGAGGCGCTCTGCGTACGACTTTCGATCCACAAACTCGAGAGGGTCCACCGACCGAATACCCTCGAATAAAGGCTCGTATGAACCATCGTCAAGCAGGAGCCCGAAATAGTCCTTACTGTCGAACTGGAAATGGTACTGACACTCAGGGCATACATTGAGGTTGTCGATCAGTTCGCGGCTGTTAACGATCTCCTTGCAGCTCGGACAGTTTACCCAGTAGCCGTCCGGCACGTCGTTCTTCTGCTCGCGCTCCGTAAGGATGCCTGCCTTCTTGCGCCTGAACCAGTCCATGTGTGGAAGACTCGATGAGCCCTTGTATCGAAACGGACTAAGAAGATACGCAATAGTTCGGCAATGGATGGCCTGCGAGGCTTACCGATTCTGCGCGGCCTCGAACGGAGAGGAGCCCTTCTTCGCCACGAACTCGTTCAAGTAGAACGGCTCAAATCCGGCTACGTCTTCGAAACCGCCGCTCCGGAAACGCTGGAATGCCAGGACGGCAACCCCGTCAACGGTGGAACGTTCGGCGTCACCCGCGGCGTGATTTATACTGAGCATGCTCAATCCGGCTGTCGCCCGGAGAAGCGACTCCGCACCTGAACCAATTGCGATGAACTCGGTTCGACCGGTCGTGACCACGAATTCGGGCAATTCATCGACCGTGAGGACAACCACGTCGGTCAGTGCGACAGGCGACTCGGCGACGTCCCAGATCTGCGCGTAGACCTCTCCTTTCCTCGAGGGCAAACAGGTGACCAGAGCCGTCCGATTCTGCAGATCGTGGAACCCGGTCGCCAAGGCATTCATGGTCGGGATTCCCATCAGCGGAATTCCCAGCGCAAACGACAGCCCCTTAGCAGTGGAGGCGCCGATCCGCAGGCCGGTGTATGAACCTGGACCGCCGGCGACGGCAACGGCATCGAGGTCCTTCATTACCTTGCCCGACTGAAGGAGCACCTCCAGAATCGTCGGAACGAGCATCGAGGCATGAATTCTCGGTTCCGCCGAGACCCGCCGGCCGAGCGACTCGCCGCCGGCACTGACGTCGACCCC